>JAGXHD010000111.1 GCA_024636395.1 Sulfitobacter sp. | reverse complement strand
TCATGTCGTGCCCATCTATGGGGCCGACGTAAGAGAAGCCAAGCTGCTCGAACAGTGTGCCGCCAACGGTCATGCCCTTGATCATGTCCTTGGCGCGCTTGGCCCCCTCCCGGAACGGATAAGGCAGCAGGCTCACGGCACCCTTGGCGGCGGATTTCAATTCCTGAAACGGCTCCTCGGCGTAGAGGCGACTGAGATATGCGGACATCGCACCCACGGGTGGCGCGATGCTCATCTCGTTGTCGTTGAGAATCACGATCAGGCGTTTTTTCAAGTGGCCCGCGTTGTTCATCGCCTCGTAGGCCATGCCAGCCGACATGGAACCATCGCCGATGACCGCGATCGCATCGCCTAAACCCTCGGGCACGACGCCACCCAGATCGCGGGCTACGGCAAAACCGAGCGCTGCTGAAATGGACGTGGAGCTGTGGGCGGCGCCGAAGGGATCATAGGGGGATTCGCTGCGCTTGGTGAAACCGCTGAGGCCACCCTCCATTCGCAAGGTGCGGATGCGGTCCCGGCGCTCGGTCAGGATTTTGTGGGGGTAGCACTGATGGCCCACGTCCCAGATGATCTTGTCTCGGGGAGTATCGAAGATAGCGTGCAGGGCCACGGTCAGCTCGACCACGCCAAGGCCCGCGCCCAGATGCCCTCCGGTGACGGAGACCGCAGAGATCGTTTCGGCGCGCACTTCGGTGGCAAGTTGTACCAGCTCACGGTCGGAGAGGGACTTCATATCGGCGGGGCGGGTGATCCGGTCCAGCAAGGGTGTTTTCGGTTTGTCGGTCATGTGTACGGTCCCTAGCTTTTTCGCGCGACGACGAACTGTGCCGCCTCCCGCAGTGTATCGGCATCTGTGCCATAGGGTGCGAGGACCTCACAGGCAGTGTTCACCAGATCATGCGCGCGCTGTTTGGCACCCTCAAGGCCCAGCAGTGACACAAACGTGGCCTTGCCCGCACTCGCATCTTTTCCCACGGCTTTTCCCACTGTAGCGACATCACCCTCGACGTCGAGGATATCATCGGCAATCTGGAAGGCGAGGCCCAGCGCGCGGGCATATTGTCCCAGCGGTGCTGCATCCGCTTGAGCCATATGAGGGCCGGCGGTGGCGGCCCATTCGATGAGCGCACCTGTCTTGCCTGCCTGGAGTGTGATGATCTGCTCCAGCGTGAGCGGCACATCTGCTGTTTCTGCGGCGATATCGAGTGCCTGACCACCGACCATGCCGCGCACGCCGGAAGCCTGCGCAAGGGTCGTGATGAGCTTGATCCTAGCGGCATCGGGGCAGACGGTTTGCGCCACCAACTCGAAAGCCAGCGTTTGCAGCGCATCGCCGGCCAGAACGGCTGTCGCCTCGTCCCATTTGCGGTGCACGGTGGGTCTGCCGCGGCGCAGATCGTCGTCGTCCATGCAAGGCAGATCGTCGTGCACCAGAGAATAGGCGTGGAGCGTCTCAATGGCGGCGGCGGCAGGCGCGGCATCTTGGGGCGCGATTCCATGCAGGCGGGCGGATTCAATGACCAGAAAGCCGCGCAGCCCCTTGCCGCCTTCGGTCGCATAGATCATCGCGTCGCGGATGGGGCCGGTCGTGCCTTCGAGTGACGTGGCGATCCGCTGCGTGGCGGTACGGCCCGCATCGCCCAGCGCCTGCGCAAAATGGCCCATGCTAGAGGCCTTCTACGGGCTTCAATCCGGCTGGGTTTCCGTCTGCGTCGAGCGTGATTGCCGCGACCTTTTCCTCGGCTTCCTTGAGCTTCGTCTCGCACCGCGCCTTCAGCAGCGCACCGCGCTCATAGAGGGTGATACTCTCGTCGAGCGCTACGTCGCCGCGCTCCAGCTTGCCGAGCACTGCCTCAAGCTCGCTCATGGCTGCTTCGAAGCTCATCTCGTTTACGGGGGTATCGCTCATAGTGTTCTCTTTCGCCTTGTGTTGCGCGCTGCATAAAGGGCCATGCAGGGCATGACCAGCGGGGCACGGTAATCAGGCGTGATTTTTCCGGATATGCAGGCGTGGGGGCCTAATCGGGGGCGAGCATGTACCCCGCGCCGCGCACGGTCTGGAGGTAGCGCGGCTGCTTGGGATCGCTCTCGATCTTGCGGCGCAGGCGCGTAATCTGCACATCTACCGCGCGTTCCTGTGCCTGCCCCCGGTCGCGGCCCAGCTCTTCCACCAGCTTAGATCGGCTTAGCGCCTCGCCGGGTTTGGCGGAAAAGATTTTCATCAGCTGGATTTCCGTCGCAGTGAGCCGGACAAGCTCCTCGCCCTGCCACATCTCGCCGCGTTCCATATCATAGCGGATCGGGCCAAGATTGAGCACTTTTGGCGCGCTGTCCCGCGGAGCAGCCTCCGGCATGCGGCGCAGAATCGCATTGATGCGCAGCAGCAACTCCTTGGGCTCGAAGGGTTTGCCAAGATAATCGTCAGCGCCTGCTTCCAGACCCTCGATGCGGTTTTCAGTCTCGCCCTTGGCGGTGAGCAGCAGGATCGGCGTGCGCAATGTTTCGCGCAATGCGCGGGTGAGGGTCAGGCCATCCTCGCCGGGCATCATCACATCGAGCACGATCATATCGAATTCCAGCCCCGACAGGATGCGCCGCGCGTGGGCCGCATCGCGCGCTGCGGTGACGAGAAAGCCGTGGCGCATCAGGAATTTCTGAAGCAGCGTGCGGATCCGCTCGTCGTCGTCCACGATCAGCAGGTGGGCGTCGGGTGCGCTCATGATGTCGCGTCTTTGAGGCGACCGTAGCTGGCGCGCATCTCATTATCCATCATCGCTTCCAGCACGGTTCGAAACCCGGCGACAGCGTCCGGCCCTGCCTCGCGGAAGGCGGCGCGCATGCGGGCGCGCTGAGCATCCGATAGGGTTTGTTCCAATGTCCGTCCCGCCTGTGTCAGGGTCAGGTGGCGCTCGCGCTTGTCCGTGCGGCCAACCTTGCTCTCCACAAGACCATCCGTGATCAAAGTGCGCAAGACACGGTTCAGCGATTGCTTCGTGACGCCGAGGATGTTCAGGAGATTGTTGACCGTCGTGCTGGGAGCGCGGCCGATAAAATGGAGAGCGCGGTGGTGCGCGCGCCCGTAGGCGAGATCGGCTAGGATCCGGTCCGGATCGGCGGTGAACCCGCGGTAGGCGAAAAACATCGCTTCAATGCCCTGCCGCAGCTGTTCGTCTGTCAGAAACAGCAGCGCCTCGCCACTCGAGGGGCCGGATGTACGCCTGTCCATAATTCTCTCCCTGCGGATCGTAATGCTCGGCAGTTTATGTCAGTGTTGTTGACACTCCAACCCCGAAAGGCTAGGCAGCGGCAGGTTTGGCGTAACTATATATCCCTGTGGGGTAGTGCGGCGCAATATTTGCAAAATGTAATGTGCTTTGGAAGGAAATACGATGGCTGGCGGATATGATGACAGGGACGGTCACATCTGGATGGATGGAAAGATGGTGCCTTGGCGGGATGCCAATGTCCACATCCTGACCCACGCGATGCACTATGCGTCGTCTGTGTTTGAAGGGGAGCGGGCGTATAGCGGGAAGATCTTTAAAAGCCGCGAGCATTCCGAGCGCCTCAAGCGGTCCGCCGAAATGATCGATTTCACGATCCCCTACAGCATTGACGAGCTCGAGGCCGCCAAAGCCGAAGTGCTGGCCGCATCCGGTTTGAAGGATGCCTATGTGCGTGCGATTGCATGGCGTGGTGCGGGCGAGGATATGGGGGTCGCATCCGCACGCAACCCCGTGCGTGTGGCAATTGCGGCCTGGGAGTGGGGCGCGTATTACGGCGATGCGAAGATGAAGGGCGCGAAGCTCGATATCTCGAAATGGAAGCGCCCGGCGCCCGATACGATCCCCTGTCACGCAAAGGCTGCGGGGCTCTACATGATTTGTACGATGTCCAAGCATGCAGCCGAGGCCAAGGGATGTTCTGACGCTATGATGTACGATTATCGCGGTTATGTGGCCGAGGCGACCGGGGCGAATATCTTTTTCGTCAAGGACGGAGAAGTGCATACGCCCGACCCGGACTGCTTTCTCAACGGCATCACACGCCAGACCGTAATCGGGATGCTGCGCGAGCGCGGGATCACCGTGCACGAGCGGCATATCATGGCGGAGGAGTTGGCGGGCTTTGAGCAGTGCTGGTTGACGGGCACGGCGGCGGAAGTGACGCCCGTGGGCCAGATTGGTGAGCATACTTTCGAGGTTGGCGCACTCACACGCGAGATCGCTGAGAGCTACGAGAAGCTCGTGCGGTCCTGATTAAGGGCGCGTACAAGCCCGATCGAAGATCCGGCTTGTACGCGTAGCGGGGCCTCATGGCCCCGCCACATCTTTACTAGTACAGAGCTACCGGATTGATCATCGCCTGCACTGTGCCAACGATGCGCGGCTGGCCAAGCACGAACATGAATTCGTTCACACCTTCGCGCAGCAACGGACCGACGTTCATCGTCTCGAGAATGTAGATCCCATTTTCCTTGAGCAGGGTGACGTGGCCATAGAACACCTTGTCGCCATCAGGTGCCGGGATCGGCTCCAATCCCCAGGTATCCGCACCCACGGCCATCGGATTGAGTGACGCGATATAAACAGCGCCTGCATTGTTCAGGCCCGGCTCCGTACCGCCCCAGGCCATCGGATCACTTTCCAGCATCCCTTCGGTCCAGCCGGTATGGAACAGGATGATGTCACCCTCGCCCATGGTCACGCCTTGCGCCTCGGCGGCGGCTTTGATCTCGGCTTCACCGAAATGATCGCCAGCACCCATCACGTCTACGCCCGCCTGTGCCGCCATATCTAGGATCACCGCGCGCCCCACCAGCGGTGGTACTGCATGGGTGCCGAGTTTGGTTAGTCCGGTGATCGCGCTGATCTCTTTTTCATCCAGGCAATTGTAGTAGTGACCCCCTTCGCCCAGATGCCCCAGGCCATCGAGCTGGGATCCGATACCGATCCATGTTTGCAAGATGTCGTCGTTGTAATTGCCCTCATAGCCAAAGCCGGAAAGCTTCTGTCCGCCCTGCTGGTTCGGCTGCACGATTTGGAGGTTCAGCGAACGCGGCGGGAAGGCGGGGGTGTTCGGCCCGATGGCGATTCCGAGCGGCATGGATTTGCCTTGCTTGATCAGGGCTGCTGCGGCCAGCGTCCGCTCCGGTGTCACCAGATTGGCGGAGCCCAGGGTGTCTTCCGCACCCCACTGGCTGGTCGACGTGCAGTCGGCCATTGCGGCGCCGGCGCCGAGGGTGAGACCAAGGCAGAGCGCCGTGATTTTCTTGAATGTCATGTCAATCCTCCACTGTTGAACAGGCGCGCCCTCTGGCGGGGCGATTCGCTCTGTCGGTAGCGGCAGGCTAACACGGGTTTTCTGGCACGCGAGATTTTTCAACATACGCAGAAGTATGTGCCTGTCAGAAATCCACGCCGCGCTGCGCTTTGATGCCGTTCTGGAAGGGATGTTTCAGCTCTGTCATCTCGGTAACAAGATCTGCGTAATCGCACAGCGCGGGCTTGGCGTCGCGCCCCGTGAGGATCACGCCGGTCCGCTTGTCGCGCGCTTCAAGGCCCGCAATCACTTCTTCGACCGACAGGTAATCATAGCGCAGCGCGATATTGATCTCGTCCATCACGATGAGATCGTAGTCGCCGCTTTCCATCATCTCCCGTCCCTTCGCGAAGGCTGCCGCAGCGGCAGCGATATCGCGGTCCTTGTCTTGGGTATCCCAGGTAAAGCCCTCGCCCATCGTGTGCCAAGTGACCTCTCCCAGCCGGTTGAAGAACTGCCGCTCTCCGGTGATCCACGTCCCCTTGATGAACTGGATGACGCCGACCTTTTGCTTCCACCCCAAAGCGCGGATGATCACGCCGAAGGCCGACGAGGATTTACCTTTTCCGTTGCCGGTATGGACCAGCACCAGACCCTTCTCGGGGTCTTTCAGTTCGGATACCTTCTCGCGCTGCTTTGCCTGTACGGCCTGCATCTTTTGCTTGTGATCGATGTCGTCGGTCATGGGGAGGTCCAATCTGTTGATATTCAGGATTTCGGTTCGCTGACGGCGCGCACCTTGGCACGCTCCATGCCCAGTTGCCGCTCGCGCCAGATCACCAGAACGCCTGCGACGATCACCAGACCCGAGCCCGCGAGCATCACGGCTGTGGGCAATTCATCGAACAGGACGTAGCCGAGAACAATGGCGAACAGCATCGATGTGTAATCATAGGGCGCCAGCATCGAGACGGAGCCGAAGCGGTAGGCGGAGGTGACAAGAATTTGCGCCACACCGCCAATGAGCCCTGCCGTGACGAGCAACGCGATCGTGCTGCCTGTTGGCACGACCCAGCCGAAGGGGGCGGTCAGAAGCGCGAGGCAGGAGGCGGTGACGGAGAAGT
>JAGXHD010000110.1 GCA_024636395.1 Sulfitobacter sp. | reverse complement strand
CATATCGTCGGCAGCGTCAGATGTGTATAAGAGACAGTAGTTGAAGTGTCTCCCCCGGATAAAGAACCAAGCCCAGCGGGAAGAGCTCGAAATCCAAAGAAACAATCTCTCCCGGCGAGAGTTTTTCCACGCGATCAAAACTGTGGACTGGCACGTCGTTGGTGCTCTTATCTTCGTCCAAATGCCGCAGAGAAGCACGCAGGCGGCTATTGGAGCCTTTGTAGCAGAGGATCGATGCACCGTCGCTGGTAATGGCCTGCATCTGCGGTCCCTTGTTTGGAACCGTAATTTGTTCGAGCACCTTCCCTTTGGCATCCAGCTTCTGCAGGAGGACAAAGATATCCATGTCGTCAGCCCCCTCGGCCTCTGCATAGAGCCGCAGCTTAGGGTAGCCTACGAAAGCCGTCTCGTTACTGACCGTCATGGAGAACTGAACCTGACCCTCTGGCGTAGTTGCGTCATAGCTAGTCTTTGCCGAGGCGGGCACCTCTGTCATCAGCTCTTTGCTTGCGGCGTCGAGGTAGTAGCGCTCAGCCACAGCCTGTTCGGGCGGGAACTGTGCTGCGGCGAGATTCGTACGGTCATTTCCCTCCAAGTCATGCAGCGTGTAGCGCACGGTAGGCGTGTCCTCCCAACCATTTTCGAAGCCCTTCAAATAGCGATCGAAGAACTTCGCAAGATCGTCTTGGTGAGCGTCGATATAGTAGTCCGGCCATTCCATTGTGTTATGGATCCGCAGCCACTTCTGCTGGGATCCCATCTCGCGCCAACCCCGGAATGTGCCAGGTGTGTGGATCGAATTGGAATAGCTTGCGACAACATATGCTGGCACTTCGATTTGGCTGAATAGGGGAACGCGCTGCTCCCAGAGGGCGTCATGCAGCGGGTGATTTTCCGTGTCGAGGACCAGATCTTCCCGCAAGCTCTTGCCGGTAAAGGATGCCCGCATTCTCTCGGAGAACCCATAGTCTGGGATGCCGCCGCGCATGGTAAGATCGCGGTAGATGTCGGACATTCCTTCCCAAGGGGCGATGGCGGCCAGATGCGCGGGGCGTTCGGCGGCCATAAACCACTGCGAGACGCAAAGGTAGGAGTTGCCTGAGGCACCAACCTTACCGTTGCTCCACTCCTGCGTGCCGCACCATTCTACAAGATCGTGGAAATCTTTACCTTCTTGCCTAGTCCACCAGCGGGCATCCCCTTCGGAGTTATAGGTGCCACGCGGGTCGGGCTGGCAAAGGGCATAGCCCTTGGCGCACCAGTAAGCGGGATCGGGGCCCTCGAACTTGTGCAGGCCGGACAACATGCCTGTGTCCATACCCAAAAATCCCAGAAGGTCGCAGTACTGCGGGGCGCTGCCGCGGCTCTTACCGTAAGGGCTCCATGCGACGATCACCGGCACGGGTTCGTCCGTGACCGGACGAAACACATCAGTGTAGATCGTTGTGCCGTCGCGCAGTTGCACGGCGACGTCCTTATCTAGGGTGATATCTACTGGCAGCGGCGCGAACTTCGTATCAACGCGAAAGCCCTTGGGCAACGTTACGGTGCCAGGGGCAAAGCCGCTGAACAAGCCATTGCTCCCGGCTTCATCCGGGAGGGCAGGCTGATTGGCAAAAGTGAAATCTTTCATAGCATCTTCCTTTCCATATAGCCGCTTCCCCTCGTCTGCAGGTGCGCATGTTAGGGCGGCGGCGGTTGTCCGTTTCGCAGAATTCAGCTCAAGGGGCTGGAGTAACTGGACGGCTTATCGTAAACTCTACGCATGTTGATTTAATGAGGTGCACCAAATAAATCAACAGTCGTTGAGTTATTTTTGGGAGATAGATTAATGACTAAAAATCAGGACAGTATACGCCGTCCGGGACGCAGAACCGGAACCAGTACAACCCGCGATGAGGTCCTGCGGG
Organism: Sulfitobacter sp.; assembly: GCA_024636395.1. Taxonomy (GTDB): domain Bacteria; phylum Pseudomonadota; class Alphaproteobacteria; order Rhodobacterales; family Rhodobacteraceae; genus JAGXHD01. The sequence continues at coordinate 4,779 of JAGXHD010000110.1, read as the reverse complement.
CAGCGCAAGCTCGATTTGCACAAGACGGATACGAAGCCACTTCCATCCGCAAGGTGGCTGGGGATGCCGGTGTAGATCCCGCACTGGTCATGCAATTATACAAGTCGAAAGACGGACTCTTTGCCGCGAGCCTCGCACTTTCTGACGATATGCAAGAACGCTTTGCATCAGCCTTCGACGGCCCACGCGAGACCCTCGGTCAGAATCTGACGTACACATTTCTCAGTCTGTGGGAGGAAGGGGCCGATGTCGAACCTTTGATGGCAACCTTACGAGGGGCAGCATCGTCGCCATATGCGGCGGAACAGTTGGCCCGGTTTGTACAAACCCGACTATTGGAGGACATCGGACCAAAGTTTGGAAATGGCGAAGAGGCCGCTAAACGCGCAGGCTTGGCGATTTCGCTGCTCATGGGGCTTGTTCTGACGCGGAACATGGTCGAAGTTCCGCTGATCACTGGCCTCTCACGAAACGAGATTGCGCGCACCGTCGGCGCCTCGCTTCAGGTCCTTCTGGACCAAGATATATAGGCGATACAACATTAGCGATTGTTCTGAAGATCATCTGAAGCGTCAATTTCAACGGTTTCACCCTTCAAGGCTATCTCGCTCAGACCAATCGTCTGAGTGATTTTTTCTGGTGAGCTTAGTTGTGATTGCTGCGCAAAATAGCCGTGAGCAATAGGCTTAGTTCGCAATGGCGACGTTACGCTAAAAAGTTGAATTGATACATATTCTACCGAGCCATTGCAGCCTGACGCGCCACCGATTGAAACTGCTCGAAAATTTCAAAACGAGCATCGTGCAAGTCTCGAATATCGCCACCCTGTGGCTTAAATTTCCCTGAGAACGACGACATTCCGGCCATGGCCGTTGCCATATCCGCATGAAGCCCGGCGGCGACACTGGCGAGGATGGCAGCGCCCAGCAGGACAGGCTCTTCCGTTTGTGGAGCCGTCAATTCCACGCCGGTCGCATCTGCCAGAAGTTGGCGCACCATATCACTGCGCCCAGCACCGCCGCTGATGATAATCCGCTCTACTGGTGCCCCAGCCTTGTCTTGCGCAGCAATGATCTGACGCAAGCCATAGCCAATCCCGCACAGACCCGCGATGTATAGAGAGACCAGACTATCAAGATCGCGCGCCATGCCGAGGCCGGCAACGACAGCCCGCGTGTTAGGATCGGCAAAGGGCGCACGGTTTCCAAGAAACTCCGGCACGACATGGATCCGTCCCGCTAGGCTTCCGGCACTTTCGAACCCTGCGAGCCTGTCCTCTGCCTGCTGTGCCAGCCAGGCAGGGAGCGACATCTCAGCCTCCGCGGCTAAAGCACCGGCTTCGGCTGCCATCGGATGAAGCAGCAACAATTGTTCGATAGCCGCACCCGCCGCCGATTGTCCGCCTTCGTTGAGCCAAAGGCCTGGCACCATAGCCGAGTAATATGGCCCCCACACGCCAGGCACGAACACAGGTTCGGCCGTGCTGGTCATGGTGCAAGATGATGTACCAAAAACATAAGCCAGATTGGCGGTCGCGCCGCCGCCACCCTCTGCTCCTACAGATCCAATGCCACCAGCATGAGCGTCAATCAGACCCGCAGCAATTGGGGTTCCTGCAACCAATCCGAAATCACCGGCCGCCTGTGCAGTCAGGCCGGATCCGAGGGCCGTGCCGGCTGCTACGATGTTCGTCCCGATGCGTTGGAATCCATCTTCCGCCAGATCACTCAAGCCGATGGTTTGAAAATAGTCTGGATCCCAGCGGTTCTCGTGGCCGAGGTAGGTCCACTTGCAAGTGACGGTACAGATGGAACGGGCCAGATCGCCCGTGGCCCGCCACGTCAGGTAGTCCGCCAGATCCATGAACTGCCACGCCGCCGCATAGACGTCGGGGCGGTTCTCCTTCAGCCATAGCAGCTTCGGCGTTTCCATCTCGGGAGATATTCGACCGCCGACATAGTCAAGGACCCCGTGGCCTGTCGCATTGATCCGCTCAGCCTGATCCAGCGCGCGGTGATCCATCCAGACCATGATGTTTCGTTCCGGGTGGTCGGCGTCGCCCACAGGCAACGGAACACCATTTTCTCCCAACACGACCAGTGAACAGGTCGCATCAAAGCCAATCCCGCGTAGGTTTTTCGGCGCAATGTTGGCCTTGCCGACAGCACCTCGGACGGCACTCACAACCGCTTGCCAGATGTCCTCACTGGACTGCTCCACGAAATCACCCTCCCGGTGCATCTCGATGGTGCCGCTGTCCATCGCAACCAGCTTGCCGTCTGTCGTAAACACGCCGGCACGCGCGCTGCCGGTACCAACATCAATGCCAAGCAGGTAGCTGCTCTCACCGTCTGAAGTCTGATTCATGATGATCTCTTTCTGCTCGACTGATCAAAGATCAACGCTGTTAGGTAGAATGACCATGTCGCGAATGACAACGCCGCGTGGTCTTGTCAGCATGAACAACACTGCTTCGGCTACCTCACGCGGTTGCATCAGCGATCCATTGGCTAGCGCCTCTTCCATCTTTTCCGTCGGCCAGTCATCCAGCAAAGCTGTGACAACTGGCCCCGGGAGGACGGCACCCATGCGGATGCCGTATTGGGATACCTGCCGGCGTGTAGCATGCAAGAACGCCTGCACTGCGAATTTCGAGGCGGTGTAGATAGGCTCCCACACGACAGGCACAACACCGGCAACGGAACTGGTGAAGATTATGTCCCCGGCTTTCCTCTCGATCATACCGGGGAGGACAGCCTGCACGCTTCGGAAAGCGGCGTTGATATTAAGGTTCAGCATCCGGTCCCATACGTCAGGATCGCCCTCAGCAGCCGGGCCACCAACGTAGGCACCGGCATTGGCATGAAAGATATCTAGGGGTCCGACTAATGCTTCGATCTTGGGGACCATGCCGCTAACTTGCGGGCCGTCCAGCAGATCAATGACCAGCGGTTTGGCGTTATCGCCCAGCTCTTTGCACAGAGCATTCAACCGATCCTCGGCGCGGTCGATTAACACGACCTGCGCACCTTCCTCGATCAAAATGCGGGCGCATTCCAGCCCGATCCCCGACGCGGCCCCGGTAATGGCCGCGGACTTATTTTGCATGGTTCTCGACATGTTGAAAACTTTCTCTGATTTAGGCGCGGCCGTGACTGGCACGGGATCTGCGGGCAAGACTGTCGACAATGACGGCAATCGCCAAAACGGCACCGGTGATCATGTAGCGCAACGAGGAACTGAGGTTCAGCAATGTCAGGCCGTTCGAGATCGCCATGATGACAAGGACACCCATTAGTGCAGACCACGCGGAACCACGGCCACCGAACAGGGACGTCCCCCCGATCACGGCTGCGGCAATCGCGTTTAGGTTGACATCGCCTGACCCGGCCTGCTGGCTGGCAGAGGCGAGGCGCGCTGCAGCGAAAACGCCGCCCAATGCTGCGAAAGTTGAGCAGACGACGAAGGCGGACATGCGGATCCGCCGCACATTGATGCCTGACCGGCGTGCGGCCTCAGCGTTACCTCCAACGGCGAACATTGACCGTCCCCACTGCGTCCGCACGAGAGCATAGTCCAATAGGACGACAAACAGTACGAATACACCAAACATCCATGGCACACCGCGGCTGAGTTCAAGATAGTAGACAGCGAAAACGAGTCCCAAGGTTAAGACGACTGCCTTGGCGATCGCGACGCTCATGCCTGCCGAAGACAAGTTCGCCGCCGTACGTTTGGCGTTGGTACGGACCGCACCGACGACGATCAGCACACCCGGTAGGATAGCGACCAAATAGGACAGCCACGCAGGCATGATCAGGATCTGGCCGAAGCGCACCAAAGGCGAGGTGAATGGCAGGTTAATCGATCCAGTTGGTCCGAGAATAAAGAGTTGAAGGCCAAGCAGAGCGAGCAGACCGGAAAGCGTTGCCACGAAGCTCGGCATCTCGAACCGGTTACGCAGGAATCCATAGATCACACCGACTAGAGCGCCCATAGTCAGCGACCCCGCGATGGCGACCGCGAGTGGCAGGCCCGTGTTGATCCACAGGACGCCGATGATAGCCGAAGAAAGGCCGCTCATCGATCCGATCGAGAGGTCGATTTCGCCCAGCAGAAGCACGCAGACCACGCCTAGTGCGATGAAGCCAACAGCAGCAGCATCGAAAAGTACGTTCACGAGGTTGGCGGGTGCTAAGAATACCGGATTCAGCAAGCTGAATGCGACAGAGATTAGCACGAGGCCAATAATAACTGGAAGCATTCCCAGATCGCCGGAGCTGACGCGATCGATGAAACCACGTAAAGCGCCGGATAACCCGGAATCGTGGCGGACGCGGCTGTCACCCTGATCGAGCCGAGCAGATGTCGCTTTGGTTTGACTATCCTGTGCCATCAGCCCTGATCCACTTCTTCGAGTTTGCGCGCAGCGCGGCGCGAAACGGAGTTCTCATTCGCGCCCGTGATGGCTGCGACGAGTTCCTGATGTGATGTCTCGGCGGTATAGACACCGTTGTTCTTGCCCAAACGCAGCACCACAATGCGGTCGGCGACCGCGCGGACGTCTTCCATATTATGCGAGATCAGGATCACGCCGTGACCGCGTGCGCGCACCCGTTCGATCAGGTTCAACACCTCTGCGGTCTGCGCGACACCCAATGCGGCGGTCGGCTCGTCCAGCATGATGATCTGCGGTTCCAGCAACAGCGACCGCGCAATGGCTACAGTCTGGCGCTGCCCACCTGACAGAGATGCGACGGGTTCGCGGACGGACGGGAT
>JAGXHD010000109.1 GCA_024636395.1 Sulfitobacter sp. | reverse complement strand
GTTATGGACCACGCAGAAATCTTCGCCGTCCTCAAGACTCCCACAGTCGCCCCCGCCACTATCGGGCGCTCACCCTGAAGGATCCTCCTATGTGCACCGCAAAAGGCACCGCCACCGCAACCGTCCAGATCGAAAACGAGCGTCTAAAAGTCACCGAATGGCGCTTTGCCGAGCGCGGCGCAAATACCGGCTGGCATACCCATGCCCATGATTACGTGGTTGTTCCCCTCTTCGACGGCACGCTCGAGATCGACACGGGGGGCCCGGCAATCATGTTTGCGAAGATGCAGAACGGCGTCCCCTATTATCGCCCGCTGGGCGCCTCGCACGATGTGATCAACGGTAACGATTTTGAGTGTGCTTTCATCGAGATCGAGTTGCTGCAGCCCGCGCCATAGGCGTCACGCCTTCGCCAACATCTTCATCTTCGCCGCCAGCCGCCGGTTCAGGTCCTCGGGCGCCACATCGCCCTCGATCGCCAACCTGCGCAAGCCGAAATGCACCTGCGCCATGTCCTGGTAATAGCTGGTATAGGCGTAGTTGGTGGCAGCCCCCGCGACTGCACCCAGCACCGGCACTGCCTGCGCCGCGAGCTTTTGCCCCATCACCACGGCAAGCCTCGGGGCGACCTTATGGATGATCGCCTGCACTGCCTTGCCCGACAGAGCCAGCCGCGCGGTCAGAAACGCGAGGTCCGAGCCATCGTCCTGCGACAGCGGGCCCGCCGCCGAGAACACCTGAACACAATCGAACCGCACCGATTCGAGCTCCGGATCAAAACCGTGTTCGACCGCGACCCCTTCGATCACCCGCAGCAATAGCGTGGTCGTCACCGGCAATTCGGCCAGCGCAGTGGGCAATCCGCCCGCGCCCCCCACCGCGCCCATCGCGGCGGAGGCCGCGGAGTTGAGCCACGACGCCTGATCGGGCACCCGCCCGCGGCTGGCATGCGCCGCGCGCATCGCGTGATCCAGCGCGCGCACGGTTGCCGCTTCGAGTTGACCACGCACCCGCGCAGGCAAACGGTCCAGCAAGCTCTCTGCCTGCCCCCCGATGAGGTTAAGAACGCTTATCCCAACGCCCCCAGCGCCGTTGTAGATGCGCGCAATGCGCTCCAGCTCGGCTTCGACATCGATCGGCGCGGGCAAACTATTCTGGGTCATTGAGATCTCCTCTGCGCTATAAATGGGCGGCACGGCGGCAGATTTCAACGCGCCCGCACCACCTCGCCCGCAATCCTGTCCCACGCACCCGCCCGCAGCGCCCGGCCCAGCACCCGCTCTGGGTTTGTCGGCGGCGGCATTATCACGCCGTCCAGCCGGTCAAACCCGAATCTGCCGTAGTAGGGCGCGTCCCCCACAAGCATCACCCGCTCCCAGCCGATCTGCGCCGCCCGCTCCAGCGCCGTCACGATCAGAAGGGCGGCAAGCCCCTCGCCCTGCCGTGTCGAATGCACCGCGACAGGCCCCAGCAACAGAACATCCCAATCCGCGATGCAGACGGGCCAAAATCGGATCGCCCCCGCCAAAATCCCCAGATCATCTCGCGCCACGAGGCTCAGTCCCGCCACCGGCGGCACCCCTTCGCGCAGCCTGTAGGAGGAAAGTGCGGTCCGCCCCGGTGCAAAGCACGTATCGAACAGCGCCTCGACTTCCCAAAGGTCCTGAGCGGTCTCGGCGGTGATATCATACACGGGCGGGGCCCTCCGGCAGGATTTCTTCTGGTCAGCGCCCTATCATGGCGCTAGCTCTGTTTTCAATCACAACCGAAAAGAGCCTGCATATGTTTTACCGCCCCGCCGACGGCCATGGCCTGCCCCACAATCCCTTCAACGCCATCGTGACCCCGCGCCCCATCGGCTGGATCTCGACCCGCGACGGCCAGGGACGTGACAACATCGCACCCTATTCGTTCTTCAACGGCGTGGCCTACGTGCCACCACAGGTCATGTTCGCCTCCACCGGCATCAAGGGCGATGTGGACGGGACCAAGGATTCCATGGCCAACATTCAGGAAACGGGCGTGTTTTGCGTCAATATCGTGGAGTATGCCGCGCGCGATGCGATGAACAAATCATCCGCCACCCTGCCGCACGGCACCGACGAATTCGCGCACGCCGGAATCGAAAAGGCAGAGTGCAGCGAGATTGCCTGCCCCCGCGTGGCCACCGCTCCCGCCGCACTCGAATGCCGGATGACCCAGATCGTCAGGATCGAGGGCGAGGCGAATTTCGTCTGCTTCGGTGAAGTCATCGGCGTGCATCTGCGCGATGATTGCGTGGTTGACGGGCGCTTCGACGTAACCAAATACGTCCCGCTCAGCCGCCTGGGCTACCGCGACTACACAGCCGTTCGCGAAGTCTTCGAGATCATCCGCCCCGACGATTGAGGAAGCCCACAACTGGGCTGGCAAAGCGGTGCAAGGCCGAAGGTGGCCGATGCTTGAAACAGCAGATGAAGCAGGCAGATGTCGTTGAAGCGCTGCTACGCCATGTCTCGCCTGCCGCGATCCTTCGCACAGGGCCTCTGAGAGACTAGGTGAGTGCTGCTGAAGACCACGTAATAGGTATGCCTGCCTCCGATATGACGCCATCTCACCGGGAAATATGCCATCCAGGTAGGCATATGCCGCTTGGTGCCAGGGAAGATGCCATGAGTGCTGCGGGTTTTGCCTTTAGTCTGACGGCGCATTAAACAGTATCGCATGCCGATCCAGCTTAGGGTCAAGATCAGCTTGGATCTGCCCTTCAAAGATGCAGAACATCACATGTCTTGCGCCGGTGACCTTGTCTCACTGCAGGGAACGGCCCGAGCAGACGAGATCGATCTCCGTCTCAATCAGTTTGGGGTACTGAAAACCGTCAAGAAAATTGCGGCGCGGATCTGAAGCGCTATGATACCGGTGCGGGAATACGGCCCGCCACGGGTCCGAGGCCCAGCAGCGGCGTGGGGATCACCCAGAAAATCAGCGCCGGCGTCCCCACCTACACCAACATCAGTACCGCAAGCGTGCCCGTCGCTCCCAATGCTGCATCTCGGCTTTGTACCGGGGGCTCCGCCGGATGTGCCCATTGCCCATAGCCCCCTGCCTTTGCCCTATTTGTCCGGTTGCATTACCCCGCCCCGCGCGCCACCATCGCGCTAAAGCAAAGCCGTGATCGCACCTGAGGAGACCCCATGAGCCCTACCAAAATCGCCGTGATCGGCGGCTCCGGCATCTACGAGATCGAGGGCCTTTCGGATCCGCAATGGACCACCGTAGACACACCGTGGGGGGCGCCCTCCGATGCCATCCTCACCGGATCGCTGGACGGGGTCGCGATGGCCTTTCTGCCGCGTCACGGGCGCGGCCATGTGCACAGCCCCACGTCAGTTCCGTACCGCGCCAATATCGACGCGTTGAAGCGACTTGGCTGCACCGATGTGATTTCGGTTTCCGCCTGTGGCTCGTTCCGGGAGGAGATGGCGCCGGGTGATTTTGTGATTATAGATCAGTTCATTGACAGAACCTTTGCACGCGAGAAATCCTTTTTCGGGCCGGGTTGCGTAGCCCACGTGAGCGTGGCACATCCTACTTGCCCGCGCCTGTCGGACGCCTGCGAAACGGCCGCCCGAACCACGGGAGTAAAAGTCCATCGGGGCGGGACGTATCTGGCCATGGAAGGCCCGCAATTCTCGACGCTGGCGGAAAGCAAGATGTACCGTGGCGCATGGGGTGCGGATGTGATCGGCATGACCAACATGCCCGAGGCCAAACTCGCCCGAGAGGCGGAGCTGTGCTACGCTTCCGTCGCCATGATTACCGATTACGACAGCTGGCACCCCGAACATGGCGAGGTGGACGTGACTGAAATCATTAAGACACTCCAGGGCAACGCCGCCAATGCCCGCGCCCTCGTAGCGAAGCTCCCCACTCTGCTCGGCGCTTTGCGCCCGCTCTGCCCCCACGGCTGCGACCGGGCGCTCGAATATGCCATCATGACCGCACCAGAGGCCCGCGAGCCCGCCCTACTAGCAAAACTCGATGCGGTGGCCGGGCGCATGCTCTGATCCGCGCCGCGCAGCTCGTCTGCCCTACCCGCACAGGCGCAGGACTTCGTCGAAAGAGCGGGCCCACTTAGCGATTGGGCGTTCTACCGCCTCGCCGCCTGCGCGGCAGGTGCAGCCTGCGGCAAGCCCTTCTACCGATGTGATAAAAGCGCCCTCACCGTAGGCATCGTGCAGCACGATCTGGCCTTTCTGGACGGCAAACGCAAGCGCGCCGAGGCCGCCGCGTTACGTGCGGTCCAGCGTCTCGACGGGGTCGGCATAGGCCTCACGCTGATCGGGAGCAAAGTCACGCCGGACATCACGGTCCATCCCCTCGATATCGCGAACCCGCATTACCGCATCTGCTCCATCCTGTCACAAAACGCTGACAACAGCTTGAATACCTTGGGGGTTCACGACAGGATGGCTCTGATCCGCCACTACCCGCCAAAACAGGAATGAATCATGCCCCTAGACCTCTGGCTCACCTTCGTGGCCGGAACCGTGGCGCTGCTGCTCATACCCGGCCCCACAGTCATGCTGGTGCTGAGCTACGCGCTGTCAAAGGGCCGATCGGCCGCCGTTGCAAGCGCTGCGGGGGTTGCCCTTGGCGATCTGATCGCGATGACGGCCTCGCTGCTGGGTCTGGGCGCGCTGGTGCTGGCCTCCGCCACCGCCTTTACCGTACTCAAATGGATCGGCGCCGCCTATCTCGTCTATCTCGGGATCAAGCTCATCCGCTCGGCTCCCTCCGCCGGTATGGATCTGCCCGAAGCCAATGATATCACGGCCTCCCATGTTTTCAGGCACGCAGCGGCAGTTACAGCGCTCAATCCAAAATCCATCGCGTTCTTCATCGCCTTCGTGCCGCAGTTCGTCCGCACAGACGCGCCGGTGGCCCCGCAATTCCTGATCCTCATCCTCACTTTCGTCACGTTGGCCGGGCTGAACGCGCTGGCCTACGCCCTTCTGGCGGACCGTTTAC
>JAGXHD010000108.1 GCA_024636395.1 Sulfitobacter sp. | reverse complement strand
GGGATAGATCGACAGCAGGCGCCGCCCTGCGTTGATCGTCGTGCCCCAGTCAGGGCTCTCAGAGGCGAGCCCCAAGCCGAAGAAACCCAAGGTTCCCAGAAGAATGGTCGTGTAGCCGATGCGCAGGCAAAAATCGACGATCAGCGGCCCGCGCGCGTTGGGGAGTATCTCCCAGAGCATGATATACCAAGGGCCTTCGCCGCGGGTCTGAGCTGCTGCCACGTAGTCACGGGTCTTTATATCGAGGGCGAGGCCCCGAACGATCCTGAAGACCGTTGGCGCGTTCACGAAAACCACCGATACGAACACCACCAGGATTTCTCCTGGCATGTCGATCCAGTCGAGCGCTGCGGGCAGGCCGGGCAGGGTGTAGCTGTCGTTGGAGACGATCGCCCCATCATTGGTGATGAGCGACATATAGGCCCAGAACAGCGCGCCGAGTACGACGATCAGCAGAGGCGTGCGGACGGAGGGCTGGGTGTAGAAGCGCGAGTTCAGCAGCACGCAGAAAAAGACGATTGGAAAAAAGAACAGCACCGCAGCCATGTAGTTGGGAATGCCCGTGATCCGGATTTCCGGCGTGACCAGCAGGAAAAACAGCAAGATCACAGGGAATGCGAGGATGAGATTGGCAAGAAAGCTCAGCACCGTGTCGAGCTTGGCGCTGTAGTAGCCTGCGGGCAGGCCCAACGTGATGCCCACCATGAAGGCAAAGAGCGTAGCGAGAGGCGCGATAAGCACCACGATCCACGCGCCATCGAACAGTCGGCTGAAGACGTCGCGGGCGAGATTGTCACCGCCCAGCAGGAAATAGGGATACTCGCCCTCCGCCGCACCGCTGAGCGGAGTGCCGGGTACCTTGTTCTTCATCCCGGACGCTTGGCTCAACGTATCGTGCGTGATGATCAGATCGAGCACGCCGCCGAAGAATCCCGCGAAAACCCAGAACATCACCATGCCGAAACCGATCATGCCCACGGTGCTGTCGAAGAGCTTGCCGTAAAGGCCGAGCTTTCGCTTGAAAGTGATGGAGAGCCCGAATGTGACGATCAGGGCGATCCAGACGGGCAGGAGCCGCTGCGCCATGCCGCCGATGATGCCCGCATTCGTGCCCATGAAAGCCCCGGCAATGATGTAGATCAGCACTATGCCTATCGTTGTCAGCAAAGCGTAATTCACGATCATTCCGATAAAGCCGGACAGCCCCTTGTCCGAGGACATGGTCCCATCGGAATAGACAGCACGGCTGCCGACCGAAGGGACCAGACTTGCCAGAATTTGTGCCACGATTGCGAGCACCAGCACCGCTGTCGCAAGGGCTAGGAAGAGATTGATGGGTGCGAGCGCGCCCGTCCAGCTGAGTTGTTCCATGATCTGTGCCCTCGGTTACGAAATGCGGATGCGTGGATTGAGAAAGACATAACCGATATCGGAGATAAGCTGCGTCAGCAGCACCACGATCACTGATACGACAGACACTGCGAGCAGCAGCTCGATGTCATTATTACCCGCTGCCTGTACCAGCACCCAGCCGAAGCCCTTGTAATTAAACAATGTCTCGACGATCACCACGCCGTTCAAAAGCCAGGGGATCTGGAGCATAATGACCGTGAAGGGCGCGATCAGCGCGTTGCGCAGGGCGTGTTTCATGACGATATTGCCGAAACTCACACCCTTGAGCCGGGCGGTCCGGATGTATTGCGCGGTCATTACTTCGGTCATCGACGCACGCGTCATCCGCGCGATGTAACCCATGCCATACAGCGAGATCGTGAGCACAGGCAGGAAGAAATTCTCGAAATTGGCGCTGTCCATGGCCGAGGTCGCAGAGCCTTTGAACCATTTGAGCCCGAATGCCGAAGATGCGAAGACCGCGATGAAGATCACCCCTGAGACGTATTCAGGTGTGGCCGTGCTCACGATGGAGACGGTCGAGAGGGAGCGGTCGAGCTTGGAGCCCTCGCGCATGCCCGCCAGAACGCCGATCAGCAGGGCCGAGGGCACCATCAGTACCAGCACCCAGAACATCAGCTTGCCCGTGAGCCCAAGCCGGGTGGCGACGATACTGCCCACCTCGTCCTTGAAAACGGTCGACTGGCCCCAATCACCTTGCAAGACGCCGCAAAAGCTGCGGCGTTCTTCGGGTGGCGTTCCTTCGGAAAAACACCGGCCCATGGTCTTGCCATCCGCCTTCTCGGTCACCCATCCCGGCGCAACGCCCAGCCATTGCCCGAATTTGATCGGCAGAGGTTCGAGGTATCCACGATCGCCCAGATAGGAAGACACTGCCTCGTCACTCATTCTGAAATTGCCCTGGGTCTTTGCCAGTTTTTCGAGATTTGGATAAAGGTTCGTCAACCAGAATACGATGAACGTCAGGCAAAGCGCCGTAAGCAACATGACGCCCAGCCGTCTGAGGATAAATAGTCCCATAATGCGTAGCCCCTGTCGTTGGCTGCAAACGGGTTGATCCCGCCTGTCGGAGTTGGGCATCTGCCCTTTCGAGTGAAGGCGCGTGCTCCTTCGATATCTGGAAAGGCGGGATTTGCCCGCAGACCGCTCTCCGCACCAGATGGTGCAAGCCGTGCATCTCTCCCAGTGGTCCGCGCATCGGACCAAACATATGCTGCCCGATCATTGTGCTGCCGGGCTTGCAACGTATCAGGCACGATTGAGCGGGGCGCGTCAATGTCACCATGGTAAGAAATATCGGTTTTTCGCGACGTTAAGTGTCGGTTTTGGGCGATTTTGCCCAGAAATGCCTATCGTCCGCCACTCATTACAACCCGCGGCAGGACGCGGGGTGCACCATGGGCAGGCACGGATTTTACGCTTGCTGGCGCCGTGCGCAGCTGGCTTGGGGAGAGCCCGGTATGTTGCTGCATGAACCTTGTAAAATAGGCCGCGCTGCCGAATCCGAGATGTTGCGCGATGTTGCGCGCGGGATGTGGAGTGCTCTCCAGCAGGCTCCGTGCCGCGTGCACCACGCGCTCCGTGAGAATATCGGCAGCTGTTTTGCCGGTCGCGTTTTTCACGGTGCGACTAAGGTGCGTCGGTGTGACGCCCAGCTCCTGCGCGTAAAATCCCATGGTGGCACCGCTTGCATAATGGCGCGAGACGAGCTGACAGAAGTGTCGCGACAACCGCTCGCCCGCCGTTGCTGGGGCTGGAATATGCTCGTCCGCTGCCATTTGGCGGCGCAGCCAGACCGACATCAGCGCGACATGCGCCTCGAGTGCATCTTGTGCCAGCGGGCGGCCCTGTGATTGCTCGCGCTGCGCGGATTCGATGAGCGAGGACAGCTCGGACTGCACCTGCACATCGCGTATGCGCAATTGTCGGGGCAGATCGGGCAAGCGGAGTGGCGTCCCCACCGGCATGCTCACAACCTGCCCGAGGCTCTGCCGCCCGCTATCAATGGCGAAAAGCGATCCTGCGGGTACGAAAACAGCATTGTGCGTGCCAAGACCGCGCCTGCGCCCGTCGAGCAGGATGCGGCCCTGTCCGCGCGTGAACCACAACAGCAAATGATGCGGCCTGTCGTGCGCGAGCAAAAGCCGCCACGGCTCGGCACCGCCCAGCTGGGCAAGCGTTTGTATCCTGAGTTCGATCTCGCTCATCCACGGCGCCCCTTGTCATGATTCTGAAAGGATTTTGATCAATTTCAATCATGGATAGCAGAAAACCGCGTGAAAATGAAAGTCCTGTCGCAAGATTATTGCGGCATTTTCAGCTTTTTCCACCCGGTCATCCTGCTTCTGATCCAGGTGCGCTGGCGCTTTGCATATTGCCGCGTGGCGATGATCGCCGCATCGCGTGCCTGATCGAGGCTCATCTCCCCGCGTAGATACGCCACCAGTTCCGGCACACCGATTGCCCTGTGCGCGGGCAGAGTGGGATCATAGTGCGGCTCTATCGCGCGGACCTCGTCAAGGCCGCCTTCCGCCAGCATCGTTTCAAACCGCAGGGCGATGCGGCGCGCGAGCCAGTCGCGCTCCACATCGAGCGCGATCGCCCGGCAGGCCGAGAGCGGCAACAGGGGTGGTGGTGTCTGCGCCTGCCAGTGGACCAACCCTTGCCCTGTGGCTTGCAACACCTCCCACGCCCGCTGGACCCGGGCGCGGTTGGCCAGATCGAGGCCTTGCGCGGTATCGCGGTCGAGCCCGGCAATCAGTTGATCGAGGGTCAGCGCACCGCCAGCGAGCCGGATCTCCCGAGGGGTCGGTGGCATATCGGCCAGCCCTTCGGTCAGCGCGCGGAAATAGAGCCCCGTACCGCCGACGATGATGGGCCGCTGCTCCCCGGCCAAAATATCCGCCACCTCCCGTAGCCAATGGCCGGTGGAATAGGCCGCGTCCTGCGCCAGATGACCGTAGAGTCGATGGGGCGCACGCGCTTCTTCCTGCGCGCTGGGTCGGGCGGAAATCACGCGCCAACAGGCATAAACCTGACTGGCGTCGGCATTCACGATCACGCCGTCGGCCTGTGCTGCGACCCGCAGCGCCAGCGCCGATTTACCCGAAGCGGTGGGTCCTGCGATCAGAACGGGCATCTGCGCCGGAAGCGCCGCAAAGAGGGTATCTTCGGTGTCATGCGACATTTCTTTGCCCCCTCCGCGCGCGCTGCATTGAACATGGCGGGTATTTGGGACATTTTGCGCCTAAACAAAAGACCGCTGTTCGAAATAGCCCGAAAGGTTTCCCCCTATGTCCGATACACCCAGAGCCGCCTACAGCCGCGTGATGCTGAAAATCTCCGGCGAAGCCTTGATGGGGGATCAGGGGTTTGGCCTGCATCCGCCGACGGTCGAGCGGATCGCTAAGGAAGTGAAATCCGTCCACGACATGGGCGTGGAGATCTGCATGGTGATCGGCGGCGGCAATATTTTCCGCGGATTGCAGGGATCGGCGCAGGGGATGGAGCGAACCACTGCTGACTATATGGGGATGTTGGCGACCGTCATGAACGCGCTCGCGGTACAATCCGCGCTGGAGGCGGAGGGTATCCACACCCGCGTAATCTCCGCGATCACCATGAACGAAGTGGCCGAGCCCTACATCCGCCGCCGCGCCGTGCGCCATCTGGAGAAAAAGCGCGTGTGCATCTTTGCGGCCGGCACCGGCAATCCATACTTTACCACCGATACGGCGGCGACCCTGCGCGCCTCGGAGATGTCCTGCGAGGCGATCTTCAAGGGCACCAAGGTCGACGGCGTGTATGACAAGGATCCGGTCAAACACGCTGATGCCAAGCGATATGAGACGGTGAGCTATGACGACGTGCTGGCCAAACGTCTGGGCGTGATGGACGCGTCTGCCATTGCCCTTGCGCGCGACAACAACCTGCCGATCATCGTTTTTTCGCTCGATGAGCCGGGCGGGTTCAAAGGGATCCTCGCGGGCGAGGGCACCTATACCCGCGTGCAGGGCTAGCGCGCCGCAAACCCGCCTTTCCTTGGGCCGGGCAATGCTCTAAACCCTGCTGTGAATAGTGATCTATACGAGGCTTATCCGATGTCCGAAGACTTTATGCTTGATACCGATGATCTGGAGCGGCGCATGGCCGGTGCGATATCATCTCTGCGGACGGAATTTGCGTCCCTGCGCACCGGGCGCGGCTCTGCTTCGATGCTCGATCCGATCCAGGTGGACGCCTACGGCCAAATGACCCCGATCAACCAGGTGGGCACCGTCAACGTGCCCGAGCCGCGGATGGTCACGATCAACGTCTGGGACAAAGCCCTTGTGGGAAAGGTCGAAAAGGCGATCCGCGAGAGTGGTCTGGGGATCAATCCGCAGCTCAACGGCACAATCATCATGCTGCCCATCCCCGAGCTCAACGAAGAACGGCGCACGCAGCTCAGCAAGGTCGCTGGCGGCTACGCTGAAAACGCGCGCGTGAGCATCCGCAACATTCGCCGCGACGGGATGGACCAGATCAAGAAAGCCAAGGCTGACGGTATGGGCGAAGACGACCAGAAGCTGTGGGAAAGCGAAATGGAAGACCTGACAAAGAAAAATATCAAAGCCATCGATGATCTGCTTGAGACCAAGCAGACGGAAATCATGCAGGTTTAAACGCTTTTGCCTTAATTTGGGCGGGTCGCCGTCCTACAGGAACCATCCGACCCCAAAGAGCAGGCCCTCACCGATGCGTCACATCCCATGATCAAACGCGGCAAACCAAAACTTGAACCCCTGCCGGCGCCTTCGCCGGGGGGGCCAAAGCATGTCGCGATTATCATGGACGGCAATGGCCGGTGGGCAACGCAGCGCGGACGCCCGCGGCTTTTCGGCCATCATTCAGGCGCCAAGCGGGTGCGCGAAGTCGTGGAGGCCTGCCCTGATGTGGGGGTCGAGTATCTGACAATTTTTGCCTTCTCGACGGAAAACTGGAAGCGCACGCAAGTCGAGGTGGCAGGGCTCATGAGCCTCTTTCGGCGCTACATCTCGAAAGAGACCCGTGCCCTCAACGACCGCGGCGTTCGGGTCCGGTTTATCGGTGACCGTGTGAAGCTCGATGCCAAGCTGATCAAGTTAATGAACGAACTTGAAGAGATCACGTCCCATAACACCTCCGTCCATCTGACGATCGCGCTCAACTATGGAGGCCGCGACGAGGTGGCCCGGGCCACGAAGCGGCTGGCGCAGGATGTGGCTCAGGGCCGCCTTGATCCCGAAGAAATAGATGAAGAAACACTGCCAAGATATTTGGATACCTATGTTTTGCCGGATCCGGATCTAGTCATCCGAACAAGCGGCGAGGCCCGGATCTCCAACTTTCTGCTGTGGCAATCGGCCTATGCGGAATACGAATTCATCGACACGCTCTGGCCCGATTTCACGCGCGAGGAGTTTTCGCGCCTGTGCGCGTCCTATGGCGGGCGCGACCGGCGGTTTGGCGGGGTCAAAACCTGAGGTATATTGATGGGCAACACTGAAAAATGGTCTGACCTTACGGCGCGGGTCGGCTCCGCCGTGGTCATGCTGGTGCTCGCTGCGATCGGGATCTGGGCGGGCGGGCATCTGTTTCACCTGCTTGTTGCCGTGATCTGTGCGCTGATGATTTGGGAGCTGGTCAATATGCTGACGCCGAGCGACCGGCGCAATATCGCGTTGGTACTGGGCGCGCTGACCGGGGCCGTGCTGCTGATAGCGGTCTATATTCCTGCCGGATTCGCGCTGCCGCTGCTGTTTGCGCCGGCACTTTTGGGCTTCGGCCAACTGGAGCGCAACCGCACCATTTACATGAGCTTCACAGTGATGATCCTGCTGTCGGGCTTCGGCATGATGCAGGTGCGCGATGACATGGGCGTAGGCTGAATGTTGTGGCTGGTGCTGGTCGTCGTCGTGACGGATGTGGTGGGC
>JAGXHD010000107.1 GCA_024636395.1 Sulfitobacter sp. | reverse complement strand
TCGCGGCGAAGGGCCGGAAGGTCCCGCTCAGCGGTCATCCAGGCACTAAAAATGCTCCGCGATGGACGAATAGCCGGTTCGGTGAAGCTGCGTCGCGGCGTAGCCGGCCCCAGCCAAGGTCAGATATGGGCCGAGAATGTCGATGGCCGTTGCCTGCGCAACGACGGAATGCGCAGATTCTTGCAAGGTCTGTGGGTCCGCTTTGGGGGTGCAGCGCTCAACCGAAGCGGCGCTGAAGGCCGTTCGGGACAAAAAAACCGGGTGCTGCAGTGCTGCATGGCAGCCGGTACATCCCATTATTGACTATGCGGCATTTCGAGAACAGAAGCTGAGGTGTCTTCAGTGTCGCATATTGCCTTATAGGCGGGTTTCTTGTACCTCAGCGGCAAGGTGCCGGGCACCTGCCGCCTGCAGACGCGAGTCACGGTGAAGCCCGGAACGAGACGACATCTCACCCTCGAAGCATTTCGCAGGTGGGTAATGCAGGCCCCCTCCCATCCTGAAATGCCTCTCTGGAGGAGTGAGCGATGTCTATCAGGCGCGCTGCAAATACAATTGAAAACCCCTTTCTGACCCTGCCGGTCAGGCGACTGTTCCTGTCCAACGCCCTTTCCATGGCGGTGGTCATGTCAACTGGCGGACTGCTGAACGTGGTCGATGGGATCTTTGTTGGGCGTTTTATCGGTGCCCAGGCTCTTGCCGCTGTAAGCCTGGCCTTTCCGGTGGTCATGCTGTTGACAGCACTGACCACTCTCGCGGGTGGTGGCATGTCAAGCCTTCTGGCCCGGCATCTGGGCAAGGGATCACGAAGCGAGGCGGGCGCTGTTTTTGCCGGTGCGCACGGGCTGGCCCTTGCCATGAGTGCGGTCGTGATGCTTGGCGCGCTGACGCTGGGCCCCGGCATTGTCTCATTCCTCGCCACCGGTAATGAAACGGTCGCCGGGCCTGCCAGAGATTATCTGCTGATCCTGATCCTGGGTGCGCCTGTGCAATTCGGTCTGGGCCTGCACGCCGATGCCCTGCGCAACGAAGGGCGATCTGGGCTCATCGCGCTGCTGTCGGTGTTCGTGAACCTGCTGAACGTGGCCGCAAACTACATTGCGATCGTGATCCTCGATCTCGGAATCGCAGGATCCGCGATCGGGACGGTGGCCGCGCAAACACTCGGCTTGACGCTGCTTCTGTTGGTGCGCAAGCACGATCCCGCCCTTTTGCCACTTGGTGCGATCCGGCACGCAAGCTGGCTGACAGGCTGGCGGCAAATCCTCTCGTTAGGCCTGCCATTGTGCTTGAGCTTCATCGGAATGGCACTTGTGGCCAGCACCGTCCTCTTTGCCATCGGCAACACCGCAGCGGATCACCACACTTATGTCGCAGCCTACGGGGTGGTGACCCGCATCCTTGGTCTGGCTTTCCTGCCGCAGATGGCCATCGCGTTGACCACCCAGAGTATCACCGGGAACAATGTCGGCGCAGGCCGGATGGACCGGGCGCACGCGGCCCTACGGCTCGCCATGGGGTGCGCGTTCCTGTGGTGCTTGGGCGTGGCACTGGCTGGCGTGCTCGCTGGTGAAACACTCGGTGCGCTGTTTTCCGAAGATCAGGAGGTCATCACGGCGGTTGGCGCAATCATGCGCCCCATGACAGCGCTCTACGCCGTCACCGGGCCGATCCTCGTCATTGCCATGCATTTTCAGGCGATGGGGCATCCGCTGCGAACCGCAGTTCTGACGCTGGTAAAACCCTGGCTTCTGACGCCAGTCCTCATCATCGTCCTGAATGCGCAGTCCGGGCTTCGAGGTCTTTGGTTTGCGTTTCCTGTCGCAGATGCCGCCCTGCTTTTCCTGGCTCTGACGATCATTTTCCGGGCCCGTGTATTTGACGCTGTCTCCACAACACCGCTTGCCAAGGAGGGATCATGACACAGCTATCGCTCGATACCGTTAAGGCACAGGCCAAGGCCCTCCGGCAGGCTCTGCAAGCCCGGGGCACTGTCATCAGCCATGCACAGGTGCTTGAACTCATCGCCCGGCAACACGGAGCACGAGACTGGAATACCCTGCATGCCCGGCTCACCCTGCAAAACGCGCCACCCGAACTTGCTTTCGGCGATCGGGTGGCAGGCTATTACCTGGGTCAGGCATATACCGGCGAAATCGTCGCCTTGTCAGGTCCGGCAGGGCATCGTCAGGTAGAGATCAAGCTTGATCAGCCGGTTGATACCGTCCGGTTTGAGAGCTTCTCGAACTGGCGCCACCGCATCCGTGGAACCATTGATGTGGACGGTCGCAGCCATCGCAGAACATCGGATGGCGCACCGCATCTGATCGTGGAAAAGGCACCGCCCTGATCTGGGGGGAGGGTGGAGATGCAATCACTGGCCAACGCCGCAGGCGGCAGCATTGTCCGCATAGCTGCCGGATGACCCGGTGGCATCGAAGGACCGCAGTGCGGCACATGTGGACAGAACTCAGACGTTTCTGTCACAGGCGATAACCACCGTTATCGGTGAAAAACTCGGGCCGCCAGATGTAGTGGTGACTGCCAGGGATGCGTCTTCCGCGCCGCTGCTGCCCATCAGGCAAGGCCAGCCTTTCACAATAGATCCGTCCCATGCATCCGCAATGGGAATTTTGACCAGCGCTTGGTAAGCAAAACCAGCTCATGCTTTGTCCACCACAAGGCGCAGCAGCAGTTGAGCGTCCAAACAAAAGGCCCGGCAACCGCCGGGCCTTTCTCTGCATCAATGGATGCAAATCTCAGCGGAAAACGCGCACAATCGTGTTGTTTTCGGGGTTCACGAGCACCGTCTGACCGTTGATGTTCACATAACGGAACTCCGGCTGCGTAGGGATTTCGTACAGGGTAACGTCCTGAGGCACGCCAGCGCCCACGGCAACTTCGCCGTCAAGGAAGACTGTGTCGACGGGATTGCTCTGGATATACGTCACCGTTTCCGTGGTGGGCTCAACCGATGCCGAGCCGACGGCACCACCAAGGATACCGCCTGCAATGATGCCGCCCACGGGGCCACCGGCAGCATAAGCCGCAAGCGAACCGATCACGACACCCGCCGATGCGCCCGCGCGTTGATCCCGCAGCGTCTCGCCAGTGTCCTCATACGTTACCGTGCTGACCTGTACGGAAGAAGGCCGCTCCGGCAGCACGTAGGCCTCTTCTTCGGCGGTCACAGTCAGATAGGGCGCATAGGCCCAGCCATCGACACCGTCATAAGACACGCGGCACCAGCTTCCGTCATCGATGCAACCGTCGAGCATTGCGGTTTCGCCACCGGGGATCACGCCCAGAACAGTGTAGTTGCTGGCGGGGCCGCTACGGATGTTCAGATCGGTCGCGGCGCTGGCGTCCATCGCCGTTGCTGCAACGGGCAGGACGGCGGCGAGTGTCAGGGAAGATACCATCGCAAATTTAGCAAAGTTCGTTTTCATCTCACTTCTCCTTATCAGCCGTCCAGCAGTTGATCTGCAGCCAATAATTGTGGCGCTGCGGCATGTGAGCTGAAAACTTCCAGCGCAGGAATTGGTTCCGCCGTAAGTACGGCTACGGGCTTTGGTACAGGCATAGGCAAAGCTTTGCGTATGCATCAATGTGCATTCGGCAGCATCTTGCCGTCTCGATGTACTCGCGGAACACAGTTGCTCATTGAAGGTTTCTCACTCACCCCGCCCAGAGTCACTGGGCTGAGTTGAGGAGATGCTACTATGAATACGACCATGAAATCCCTGACTGCCGTTCTGATGGCAACAACATTTTCCACGGCCGCTATAGCCCAGTCAGCCAATGTCGACGGTGACGTCAGCGTCGGTGGCAACACGGGTGCCAGCGTTGGCGCAGATGTTTCGACAGGTGCATCCGGCAACGCCGCAGCCTCCGCGCAGAAAAACGGCAATGTGCAGGCGAATGCCAATGCTAAGAACCAGAACTATGGACAGCTGATCTCTGGGCTGCAGACCAGTGAGGTCTCTGCCGAAATGTTGTCCGGTGTCGATGCGGCGTCAGATGCCACCATCATTGTGATGTCTGACCTGAAAGGTAATGCAGCAGAAAATGCCAGCGCTCTTGAGAATGCGCTGAGCAAGCAGAACCAGAATATCTCTGAACTGCGCTCAAGCGTTGAAGCAAATGCAGCTCTGAAAGAAAAGCTGGAAGCTGAAGGATACTCGGTGGATCAGGTTGTCGCCGTGAACTCCACCACGTCCGGTGAAGTCACCTTGGTAGTTGACGACAATATCTGACACGACTGCAACTTCGTCTTTTGAGAATGAGCTAAGACGAAACGACGCCACGCTGCTTATGCAGCGTGGCGTTCTTAATTGGTTAACCCCGTCATTCAAGGGCGGTGTTGTGAACTTTGTGTATCTGGCTTGGCCCGTACGGGCTTCCAATGCGCTCACATATTGAGACATTCAGCGAACATGATTCAAAGTAGTTCCGGGCCGCCAACCATGCCGGACATTCCCGCCTCCTTCTGCGGAATTCGGAACATATGCACCTGGACAAAACTCAGGCGTTTCTGTCCCTGACAAAATCCACCGTTTTAGCCCATGCTGCGTAGCTGTGACGTGCGTGAAAGGCGCGATGCATGCAAACTCAGGTTTCATCGAGCTTTCTGATCCCCAGAGTTTCTTCGATCCCCTTTGGTCGGGAGACCCACAGGTCATCTTCAAAGCTGAACTCAGCACTGTTGATGGCATAGCGATGCTTACCGGGTTTACCGTCCGCCTTTCGAATTTTTGGTCCAGATGCGGCCCATCCAGTCTCCGCGCCTACAACGGGATCAAGCAGCTCTCCGTTCATTACATCCATATCAAGGTGGTAAGTTATTAACTCAACAACGAATGAGAACTCGCGGCCATCATCGCTAACCTGAACTGTATCGCCTTCGCTTAATGGACACTCTCTATGAGAGATCTTGGTTCTGAGCGCTTCGATTTCACGTTTTGCCTAAAGAAACCTTCGCTTTGCATCATCGAGCTTTTCTAAGTCGGTCATTATCAAAGATCCTTATGCCCTATTTCCGCATAAGCGTAGCCGATGGGACGGCTTTTGTCCCATCGGCAGTGAAAGCCAACCTTCGTTTAAAGGCAGGAAAGTCCCGTTCTGCGGACAGTGGTCAGCTCAACAGTGAATGTCCGCTGTGCCTTTCCTCGTTTCTGCCGCCCAGCGTCGGGCGCGGCAGTTGCGATCAGGCGGGCCGCAGCGGAACGGCTCAGGCGGGCAATTGATCCAGCAACGCGTCGAGGTCGCAAGGTCGTACGCGTTGTATGCGCGCTGAGAGCCGCACGATCGGCCTTTCGATCTTCGACACACGCGCGCGTAGTGCAGAGGGCTTCAGCTTGACCCGGGACATGTAACTGTCTGGCTGAGAGCAAGTGCTCGGAGCCACGCCGAGGCGTTCGACACGCAACATCGGCTCTTTGTACCCTGGGTAGTTCGCCGGGGCCACATAGCTGCACCCTTCAATGGACCAGACATCGATCCATTCCACCTTCAAGGGGCCATCATCTTTGATGAACGGCACGTTGTTGGCTACGAGAATTGATTCAGCCGTATTTCGGTAAACGTCCCAATGCCGCGCTACCTGTTCAATCGTGGCTGTTCCAGACGATTTGCGTATGTTTTCCATGTTTCCTCCAAATTGCTGAGGAGGAGATGGTTCCGAATTATATCGGTACAAAATCAGTTGGAAGTATCGCTCCGCGCAGCCGGCAAATTTGACCATATCTATGAGGGTCGCGCAGATTCTGATATTTAGGTAGCCCCGGCGCTGTTCTGCCGAATAGCGCCGGGAACAGGCGAACAGCGCCAAATTCAGGTGATCCCCCTGCCACATACCCGGTATGTATGTCGCAGGGCGGCAACCTCAAAAGAGGCAGAAACCGGCGTTGTTCTCCTGAATAACGCCGGTTCCTGCCAACCTTCTTCCAGACCTATTTCCAGCGCAGAACATCGCCCGGGCACGTGCATCCGCAGCCCCTCTCGTTAGGCGATCGACGTCCAGCCCTGACCGACGCTAACGAGAACAAACCTGATTTTGTCATCAGGCAGAAAGAACAATCTCCAACGCAGAACGCAGCTTGGGGCCAGGCATCGGTGGCGCCTCTCGTGAGGCCACCGATGCCCGACCCCCGCTTTTCAGGAGACAAAGACCATGACCACGCACCATCTCGCCGCCGTGAAAGACGCGGTGCCACACCTTGGGTATAGCAAGAGTTACTTCAACACCGTACGTGCTGCGCTGAACAAGGCACCGAAAGTCTACAAGAAGCCCGCGAACAAGATCCCCGCCTGTCCGGATGACTTCGACCAGCGTTTTGAGAACGCAGCCGACTATATTGCGCTCGGATTTGCCGATCTCACCAGGTTCGGGGTTTGGAAGACCGCAACACGCGGGGCTTTCGAACGGTATCAGCGCTGGATCGCAAATCAGCCGGTTCAGAGGCCCAAATTCGATGACAGGTGGCCTATCGTCCTGAGCTTTGTCACAGATGAGGCACCAGTCCTGGGCTTGGCGACAAAGCGTGGCTGGATGACGTTCACCGCATTCGTCGCGGCCGCGAGGGAAGACGGTGTCGCGCCACTCAGCGCTGACACGGCATTCGTGCATCGCATGTGCGACCGTAAAACCTATGCGAGCCGAAAGCAATTTCTGCGCGGACTCGAGGTCTGGAATGCGCTCATCATGTCTGACGCCGCCCAAACCGCATTGGCTGGGTTGCTGCCGACAGCACCCGCTGAGCCGCCGCAAAAGCAGGCACCCAGATCGGGCTATGATGGGTGGCTCCCCGCCGAAGCCGCTGTTTCCCTGCGGGAAGATTTCGCCGCATACGTGCAAGCTAAACGCCATGGCAGTGATGACGATCTCGACGACGAGCCCTTCGGCAATGACTCGGAAGAAGGCAAGCTGAATTTTACCGACAGCTCGGCCAAGGCTTACGGTTACGCAGTCGGCTGGGTTTACCGGACGTTGATCCGGGCTGACCTTATCGACGCGGACGACATCGACGACTTGTCCGAGCTTCTGACGCTGAAACACATCAAGTCCGCAACCCGCATTTTCCAGGAAGTGCGTGCGGACGAAATGTCGGGTCCCAAGAGCGATGCATCCTCGCTGCATTCTTACGTGTCTAAGGTGACGCAGATCGCGATTGAGCATTGCGATGTGTCGCCGGAGACCGAGAAGAAGATGATCGCGCTGCGCAAACATCCGACCGTACGCGGCAAGGGAATCGGGAAAATGTCGGCGGCACGACGCCGCCGTGTTGAGGCCTTCGCCAATGACATCGCGATGCAAACACGGCTTCTGGATGCCCCTGAAATGCTATTTCGCGAGAGCCAGGCCCGCCTGCGGGACTGGAAAACAATGTCACAGCACAACCGTATGTGGGCATTGAAGCTCGGGACCGCCGCAGCAGCCTTGGCTATCTTGCTTTACGGTAAGCCGCTCCGGGAGCAAAACCTCCGCAAGCTGCGGGTTTTTTGCGATCTCCCAACGCTCATCCTGCCAGAGGGTTTCAAAGGCGAGGCGCGCCTTGATCTTCCCGGGGAAATCACAAAGAACGGCAATCCCATCGCTGGCGAGATTGAGCTCGAAGCGATCCCGATCTTGCAGTTTTACTACGAGACCGTGCGCGAGAAGCTGATAGCCGAGCACCCATTCGGCAAAAATTATGCCGAGTCTGAATTTCTGTTCAATTCACCCAAGAATGATCGCGCAGCAGAGAAAAGCGTCTTCACGGCCCTGCTCGGAGAGGGCTTGGCATTCTGCGGTCTCGACCTGGATACCCACGAAATGCGCCATGCCGTCGCGTTCTTCGTGTTGGACGAGGATCCGAACGCGATCGAGGAGGCCGCCGAGCTTCTGGATGACCATCCCGATACGGTCCGGAAATTCTATGCCTGGATAAATAAACGCAAGGCGCATCGGTCTGCCAGGGCAAAACTGCGCGCAGCAAAGAACAAACGCCTGAAAGGGAGGGGGCGGTCATGAGTATCACTGACGCACAGAGCCGACTTCTTGATCGGTTCAACACACATCTGGCGGGGAACGCCGCACCGACACGCGAGATGTTCTTGGCATTTGGATCCAAGTCACGACTCGAGAGACTTATGGTCCCTTTGCAAGCCGCACATCCCCTTTGGGCACCGGAGCTCCGCGAGGCCTTGCGCGTCCGGAATGCAGAGCGGTGGCAGAAGGAGCGGGAGGGCGTCGAGCCACGCATCCCAGGCAAGAAACCCGTGCTGTCTGTACCAATCGAGCAGATCCCAAAAACCTGGTGCCACGCGATCAAGGAAATGGAAGCCGCGCGAGCTCAGGTTGATCGTGGCATTATGACCCTCGATGATCGCACCCCGCCAAGCGCAAAAGTCATTGCAAACCTCAAGCGCACCGCGCGGCAACTGGTGTTTGCGGCAAACGAAGTCGGCTGCAAGGCGACGCTGGACATGCCATGTGTCAGGGCGTTTCTGGCCGCGAGTAAGGGCCGTGGGACAAAGCCCATAACGCGGTGCTCCCGCTTGAAAGAATTGATGGTCCTCGCCTGCTGGCTCGACGAAGACGACCACGCAGACATCATCAACGCGATGCGTCGCAAAAAGAACCAGCTTGCCCGGCTCGCAAAGCGCCAGCGCAAGCACAAGGAAGAGTGGCTGATCCAGAACCCGACTGAGATTTTGGATTGCTGGATGCTCTCAGAGGAGCTTTTACAGGAGGCCATGTCGATGCCGTCGGGCTGCATAGCGCGGTTGGATCTGGCTCTGGACGCTCTGGCCATCGCGTTGAGTGTGAACATCCCCCTGCGCATCGGCGACTTGCATTGCCTCCAGATCGGCGTGCATCTGACCAGGTCATTTGAACGGGATACCTGGACTGTCGATCTGCGGACCGCAAAAATGGGCTCGGACTACGTCGCGGAGTTGTGGCCGGAATTGACGCCGTTTTTGGATGCCGTTGTTCTGGTCGGTCGCTCCGAAGGGAGCCTTGCCACGCGACTTCGCGAACTCAATGGCCAATATCTGTTCGCGAAATACGGTCAAAAGCTGGGCGCAGGCTGGGTTTCCGCGGCCTGGCGGAGGCACATCGGAACCGGAGAACACATAGTCCGAACCCTATGGCACGAAGAGGCTCTGGATGATGCCGATACCTGGATGGCGCTCGTGTTATGCGGTCAGGACGGCGGTGGTGAGACTGCTCGCCACTATCAGGTTAAGCAGCAGAAGCGCCAAGCAGGCAGGCGCGCGAAATCCCTAATGCGATCTGCCCGCGGGCGACGCCGGTCATAAATGTTCACCAGACGCCAGCGCTCGCCGCCATCCAATTCAACTACCTAAAAGTAAGGTCGTTGAGGAGCGCCATGGCGGGCGCAGCAAAGCAACTCTCAATATCCGGGCTTTTGACGATGAAATCGCATGTGAAATCAGTGGGTGCGATCGCATCTGCCCTGAGGATGATCAGTCCAGTTACTTATGCGATTTAATATGATCCCAAGGGGTAAAGAGCGCAGGTTTAGGCGGTTCAGTTTCTGTCTTTCTTTCTGCTTTTTTGTGAGCAGACAGAAAGATAGAAACAGAACCTGCTGAAGAACATGAAGTGAAAATCCGCGCGGCGCGAAAGGAGAAACCCCAGCTGCGTGCTTGAGCCGTCAACGGGGCGGCATTAAAACGGAGTTGTCCTATGACACGGCAACATTTTCTGGCGCTCGTGAAATCATTCATGGCGGAATACGATATGGACCTGCAAAATGCAGTTCTTTTGCTTGGTGGCCCTGCCGCCCTAATGCGGTTGCAGCGCTTCCGGCGCGCTCTGGCAACTCCGAAACCAAAATACGACCGTCTGCACCGCGAGCTCAATTGGCTTTGCGATTTGCTCAGCCTGGAACACGTCGGAGACTTCGATAGCGAGGAGGCTGGTCACTTCGCCATGATCGACCCAGATGATGATGTTGTTTGGACGATCTGTGTTCTGACTGACATCACCCAGGTGCTTCTCGACGAGCTTTGTGAAATCTCTGATGCAACTGGGGACGATCAAATCGATGAGGTGGCAGCATGAGCTATACCTACATCAGGCGCACAGAGAGCTTAGAGACCATGGCCGCGAGAGCGATCGGGGAGGGTGCTGCGTTCGCAGAACATTATGCGCTGTCTGGTCCGATACCCGCAAACTTCTTTCGCAGGGTGTTCCCACAGACACTAACCCGTATGGAGGGCGGCGACGTCTTCGATCCGCGCGATGACGGCTGCATCAAAGCCTTGGGCGATGCGCTCGTTGCTGCCGCGAATGACCTCTGCCCAGGCTATGGCAATCGGGTGCTGGACGTCTGCACGCACAAAGATTTTCTGTTCAACGAAAGGCTCGAAGAACTGCGCTGGCTAATCCTCCGCTGGGAGAGTTTTAGCCTGGTACGCAACCAGGTGCGGGCGCGGATGGCTGCGCGGCGGGTTCTCAGCAACATCAATGAAACAGTCTGATTGAAGCCGGAATATTCCTTTTCAGCAACCTTCTGAATATTCTTCCTATTGTTCGAAGAACCAGAAGTTAAATAGGCTGTAGCTTGCATCCATTTAGGATGCCCCGCCGGCTTAGCATTTATGCCGCAGGATCAATACCTATGAGTGCCGCATCTTATCGATAGAATGCGGCACTCAATAACAATGTTGTTGCTCTGGCGGGCCAGCCGGATTGGCCATAAAGGAAAAATTGAATTAATGACAACTCATCAAATCAAGGTAAGCGTTAGCTGGACATCACGTTGACCTTAGCTTGACCGGCTTGAAATTCCAAGGCAGCAGGTCGTCGAGGCGGCTTTGCAGATGGTCATTGGCAGTCGCAAACATATCGGCTTCATCCTTTAGCAGGTCGTATTCCGCTGTCACGATCGTCGTGGGCGGAACGGCTTTCAGATGTGCGGGGTGGAGGGGTAGGAAATAGGCCACGAAAGTTGCCGGCGTGCCCCATTAGCAAGACCAGAACCAACGGATCGCCTCGTGGGTCAGCACTGGACCATCGACCAAGGCCTGTTGCCTGGCAGAGACTCAAGTGGGGTTAAGCGCGGGGTAGGTCAGGGCGAGGTGTCACAACGCAACTGCATCGCTGGCAGCGCTTTTCGCCACGATGACGCAAATACCACCGCCCGCGCTATCGCCGTAACGAGCGATATTGTCGGGATCGATTCCAAATACATCCCCATCGGTGATCATCTCTCACAAAGCGCCGTCGACGTCTTCAGCGGGCCCGGGGAATTGGATCTCAGGTGCCAATCTGTCGCCGATGCTGAACACCGCAGCACCGGTCTGCGGCAGATCCCGTCGTAGGTATCAATACTGCCCCAGATAAATCCACCGCCGTGACAGAACAGGATGGCAGGCGACACCGCCGCATCGTGGGGACGGTCGTGGCGAAAACGATTGTCGCGTCCCGGCAATCGGAGGGTATTGTCGCTGACTTGTGCCATTTCCGGCGCTTCTCCCCGCGCTGTGGCGGCGTCTGCTGCAAGCCGCACCTTTTCAATTGTCGCTCTCACCGGCCAGACCCGGAAGGTGCCTTGCGTTCTTCGCTTGAGTCATTATCCAGCGAAGCCCCTGTTCTTGAACATAAGATACCGTGGGAAGGGTGCATTCTCACAATCAAAAGTTACGCTATTGAGTTCAAAATAATAGCGGAACGATGAGCTTCTGAAGCTTACCGAATTCCAGATGGTCGATGATTTTCAAGATTTTCAAGGACGCGATCCCGAACTGCATCAAGACATTTCCGCATTTCTGCCTCTGCTTGTGCGGCATTTCCTATACGTATCTCGCTCAGAACATTCTCGATCTGTATGCAGGTTGCTGTGCGTTCTTTTTGAGTGAGGCCAATTTGCGGCACTTTCCAAATTGTTGTCCAGAATGTATTCTCGTTCAACTCCCCCCAGATATCGAGAAGGAGGGAATTTCCGCTTCCGAGTATCGTTGCAAATACAAATCGGGTGACTTGATACGAAAAATCAAGCGGTTGCGCAGCTGGATCTTTTGACATCGCTGAAAGTTGAAGGACCCGTCGCTCAACACGATCGAACCCTTTTGTTGCCTGTTCTGTGACGTTACGACCGGCCATCGTCCCTGCGGCCATACCAGCAAGCGCATTGCGTACATTGAAAAGATCCGCGATTGTGTCCAAGCTGACCGTGCGGACGAAGGCGCCGCGCCGTGGAATGATCTCTATCAGACGGCGCTTTTCTAAGATTCTGAGTGCTTCGCGTACTGGCCCACGGCTTACGCCGCACATTTCTGCCAGCCGTTCCTCCCCCATCCTCTCGCCTGCGGCAATACGCCCCTCGACGATCATCAGACCACAATGGTCTGCGACCTGCTCGGCTGTCGTTAGAGGTCGAACAGTCTGGATTTGTTCCGGTTGTTGGGAGTGATCTGATTGCATTTGACCGATCTTCATTCTTTTGTACAGGTTCAATCCAGCACAACTTAAAAAGGTAGCTTTATATCGAACCAGGACCACATTCCGAGGCGTCGGCCTTTGCGCTATTAGCGGGTCGCTTACCAGGTATCAATAAAACCTCGTGATACTCGGTGAGATGGAACAGGTGCTGCGTTACGTGCATTAGCAATCCAGCGGCGCGTCTCGGCTGGATCAATCACCGCGTCGATTTCGGTGGCTGAGGCATAGTGGACTGCTTTGCCATCTTGGTAGAACTTGGCCAGAAGCTGCTCGAACAACTGCTGCTTCTTGGTTTGGTCGGTTTCAGCTTCAAGTTCTTTTTTGAATCCCAACCTAACTGCGCCTTCCAGGCCCATCCCACCAAATTCACCTGTGGGCCAGGATGCGGTGACAAAAGGCGCATGAAAGCTTCCACCCATCATCGCCATCGCGCCCAAGCCGTACCCCTTGCGCAAAACAATACCGTAAATAGGCACGGTCAATGCCGCGCCGGTGACAAACATGCGCGAGACGTGGCGAACAAGACCGGTTTTCTCGGCTTCGGGCCCGACCATAAAGCCCGGCGTATCACATAGCGACACTAACGGTAGCCCGTGTGCTTCACACAACTGCATAAACCGCGCCGCTTTGTCCGCGGCCGTCGCATCCACGGCACCGCCAAGGTGCTTGGGGTTATTGGCGATTACACCGTAAGCTTTACCCTCGATCCGTATTAGAGCAGTGACCATACCCGGTCCCCAGCCGCTACGTAGTTCCAATACTGAGCCTTCATCTGCCAAGCCGTTTATGATTTCACGGATGTCGTAAACGCGAAGGCGGTTTTCAGGAACAACTCTTCGCATGTTGCGCTGATCGAGGGCCGTCCAGTCTTTCAGATCACCTTGGAAATAGGACAGATATTGGCGCGTGACGTTGCAGGCTTCCTCTTCATTTTTCACGCGGATATCGACAACACCATTTGCAGTCTGAACGTCAATCGGGCCGATCTCTTCGGGCTTGTAAACGCCCAGACCACCACCTTCGATCATGGCTGGACCGGCCATGCCGATATTACTGTTTTCGGTGGCAATGATCACGTCACAAACACCCAAAAGTGCAGCATTGCCTGCGAAGCAACGCCCCGCAGCAACCCCGACGACCGGAACGCGGCCTGATAGCCGAGCGAGCGTGCCAAAGCTTGCACAGTCCAGTCCGGCAATATTTGCACGGTCGCTGTCGCCGGGGCGCCCTCCGCCTCCTTCAGCAAAGATTATCAGAGGCAGAGCGTGATCGCCGGCAAGATCGAAAATACGATCCAGCTTGCGATGATGACGCTGGCCTTGCGTCCCAGCCAAAACTGAATAATCCCCCATCGCAAATGCACATCGTGCCGCGTCGTGTCCAAACAGATTGGCATTCATCCGGCCTGTTCCGGTCAGAATACCGTCACCCGTAGTGTTGGCTTCCAGATCCTCACGCGACCGGCGGCGGCTTTGTGCGGCTATGGCAAGTTCACCGTATTCGTTGAAGCTGTTGGCATCGACAAGATCGGCGAGGTTCTCGCGGACTGTGCGCTGACCGCGGTCATGGCGTTTCTTCACGGCAATGGGTCGGGCTGTATCGCGGCCCTTGGCCTGGCGGTCGAACAGTTCTTGTAGATCGGGACGGATATAATCGGGGTCGATGTCTTCGGTCTGTGCGGCGATGGAGGTCATGCTTTCGCCTTCCTTTACCGACATCATCGCTGCGCCTTCCTGAAGGGTATCACCGGCGGCGACCAGAATGACACCAACCCTGCCTGAAACTGTCGCAACGATAACGTGTTCCATTTTCATGGCTTCCAGCACGGCGAGGGTCTGACCCTGCGCTACGACATCCCCGACAGTCACGTCAAGCGAGACTACAGTGGCTTGCATCGGTGCGGAAACCGCAGTTTCACCTTCGGGTAGTTTCTTGTCATCGTGAGGTTTTTCGGCACGATCGGCAGACTCCGTACCGAAGATTGCAGGCTGAAAACGCGCAGCATTTTCCGCCAATGCGGCCGTTTGGTTCTCGATAAAGCGGGTCGAAACTTTGTAGTCAGCCATGTCAGAATGGGTCAGCAGCGCGCGAAGCCATGGGATGTTGGTTTCCAATCCGCTGATGCGAAATTCCGAAAGTGCGCGGCTGGATTTCGCAAGGGCCGAAGGGAAGTCTGCGGCGTGGGCGATGACTTTGACCAACAATGAATCATAGTCAGCGGAGGTGGTGTAGCCGGCGTAGGCAAAACCATCTACTCGCAAGCCCGGGCCCGCCGGTGGATCATATGCGCTCAGTGTGCCGCCGGACGGACGTACGCCCCCCTTTGCGTCAACGCGCTCCATATTAACGCGAGTCTGGATCGCGGTGCCGCGCGGCTCTGTTGAGAGGTTAAGATCGGCCAATTTAGCCCCCATTGCAATGCGCAACTGCAAGGCCACAAGATCAATGCCAAAGATCTCTTCGGTGATTGTATGCTCAACCTGAATACGCGGGTTTGCTTCGATAAAGAAGACCTCTCCGGAAGCCTGATCCAGCAGGAATTCAAACGTGCCAAGGCTGCGATAGCTGCCATCGCTTGCCAGATCCTTTGCGTAGGTGTGCAGAGCTTCGCGCTGCGTGTCGGTTAGGTTCGGCGCAGGCGCAATTTCGATCAGTTTTTGATGGCGGCGCTGGAGGGTGCAGTCACGCTCTCCCAGTGTCATTACCTGACCTGTGCCGTCCCCGATCACTTGGACCTCGATGTGTCGCGCGCTGGGGATGAACCTTTCAACATAAACTGAGGGATTGCCGAACGCGGCACCCGCTTCGCGCTTCGCCGCAGCTATCGCTTCAGGGGCGGCGTCCCGCGTCTCGACCACGCGCATACCGCGCCCTCCGCCGCCTGCAACGGCCTTGACAATCATCGCAGCGCCCTCTGGGAGCGTGTCGAGGAAGGCAAGCCCTCCCTCGGCGTCCACGGGCTCGGACGTGCCCGGCAAGGTTGGCACATTCGTCCTTTCGGCCAATTCGCGGGCCGAAAGCTTGTCTCCATACAGATCCAGAGAGTCAGGTGTCGGGCCGAGAAAGACCATTCCGGCCTGCTGTGCTGCGCGCGCAAACTCCGCATTCTCACTTAGAAAACCATACCCGGGATGAACCGCGTCACATCCGGCCTCAACACCAGCTTGGATGACCGCGTCAATGTCCAAGTAGGCACGCGCCCCGCGCCCCGGAAGGGTGACCACCTGATCAGCCCGCAGCACGTGAAGCGAGCCAAGATCGTCCTCTGGGGCAATCGCGCATGTCTTGATCCCGGCCTCGGTAGCTGTCCGTGCGATGCGCAGCGCGATTTCTCCACGGTTTGCGATCAGCAGTTTTTGGATATTGTTTTGTGAATGTGTCATTTTCATATTCTCTTAATTTCCGACCCAGTCGGCCAGTTCAGCTTTGCGCACCTTACCTGTAGCCGTCATAGGCAAGGCGTCGACCAGTCGGATTTCGGGCAGTTTGTATTTCGAGATGCGCTCGGCAAGCCAATCTGACAACTCCTGCGCGCTCAGCGCCATGTCGGCGCGCTGGACGAAGGCGACAGGGATCTGGCCAGAGCGTTCATCGCTGCGCCCCACCACGCCCGAGCCCTGAACGCCAGGATGCTTACCCAATGCCGCTTCTATCTCGGCTGGGAACACGGACATGCCGCGCACTTTTAGCATTTCTTTGCGGCGGCCAAGATAGTGCATATAACCCATTTCATCCAAAACGCCGATGTCTCCGGTATAGAGAAATCCGTCAAGGATGGCCTCGGCAGTCGCTTCGGGTTTACCCCAATAAGACTTTAGCATCCCTGGACTCCTCATGGTTATCTCACCTTCTGACCCTGGTGGTAGAATGTGCCCGGTCTCAAAATCTCGAATGACAAATTCATTGTGGGGTAAGGGAAGGCCGACGAACACCGGCTGCTGTTTGAGGTCGAAGTCGTCATCTTGCATGTCTGTAGTGAACGTGTTGGAGGTGTGGGTTTCGGTCATCCCCCACGACGCTTCGGCAAGAATTGTCCCGGTGAGTGCCTTCCAGCGGGCGCGGATCTCGGGATCCAGCTTTTTGACAAAGCTCACTACACGGACACGGTGCAACGAGGACAGATCAAAATTCTTGAAGTCGTCTCGGTTCATCAACTCGATCGCACCGTCCACGATCATGCCGAAAACGGTGACTTTATATCGTTCGATTGCCTGCAAAACCGAAAGTGGATCCCAGCGTGTCAACAGAACCAATGGCTCGCCTGTCATCAGCGGGAATATCAGTGCCATATTTTCACCGGCGATCCAGAACTCAGGAAAGAACGTCAGGCTAACGCCTTCCTCGCTGCGTGACGTTACAGACCAGTTGGTAGCGCCGGTGAAGACCATGTCGCGCTGGGTATGCACACAGCCCTTAGGCATTCCGGTGGTTCCGCCAGTATAATTCAAGGCAGCAGGGCTATCGAGGTCGCCAAGCGACACTTCTGCATCTGGCATTTGTGACAGGGCATCGAGAAAATCGGTCGTGCCGGGCGTTTCAACCGGCGGCACATTCACGCTGTCGGGACAATGAATGGCGGGAGTTTCAGGGATAAATGCGCGAAGCGGGGTCGAGAGAATTTCTTGGAGGAGGGTGGGTGCCCGCGCTGCTTCGACCGTCGAAACAAGGGAGTCAATCGTCACGATCATCGTCGCATCCGTGTCTTTCAGTACGTACTCAAGCTCTTGTGCCGTGGAGAGGGGGGAGACAGGGACATGGACAAGACCAGCCTTCAGGATGCCGAAAAAGGCAATATGAAATTGGGGGCAGTTGGGCATGAAAACCGCAACACGGTCGCCCTTCTCCAGCCCGCGCGCAGCGAGTAGTGCTGCAAAGCGATTGGCCTGTGCATTCAGTTCAGCCCAAGAAACTGTCGTGCCGTAGAAAATAATTGATGGAGCGTGGGCACGGGTTTGCGCCCAATGAGTAAGGTATTCAGACAGGGGCCGCTCGCCCAGTGGATATGAAATCTCGGTTGGTAGCCCTTTGGGCCAGGACGCAAGCTGGCGGGCCCTAATATCGGCAAGATATGTATCGAGGTCGATAGATGTATGTGTGGTCATTTTCCGGTGCCAACCTCTTTCAATTCAGTCAGGATCATTTCCCGCAGTTTGTACTTTTCGACTTTTGCAGTGGGTGTTATCGGCAGCGCAGTGATGAACCGAATATGGCGAGGGCGCATATAGCGCGGCATTTCCGCCTCTGTGTGGGCAGTGATCTGGGCGTGGGTCAGGACGGTACCTGGCTCGGGCTCGATCCAAACGGCAATGTCATCTTCCTCACCTACAGCAGCGGGGATCGGCACAGCAGCACAGGCACGCACGCCTTTAATATTCAGGATTACGGATTCCACTTCGAACGAGCTAACGTTTTCGCCGCGGACCCTGAAATAGCCGCCCATCCGGTCAATGAAGACATAAAGGTTCTTTTCGGCATTGATGCAGCGCACTGCATCTCCGGTATGAAACCAGCAGTTTTTCATGACCTTCAGGGTGGCTTCGGGTTTGTTCAGATAGCTTTGCAGGATCATCTCGGGAAAGCGGGGCCGCAGGCAGAGTTGGCCGACTTCGCCTTTTGGTACTGGCATGTCGTTCTCGTCCATCGCCGCTGCTTCGAAGAATTTGACCGGCGCGCCCATAATCCCTTTTGGTAAATCCTCGCGTCCGTCAAAGACGGGACGGCCAAGCGCTGCGACCCTTTCACGGTAAGTCGATTTGTCATGGCCTTTCCACAGTGCGGCAGGTGTACCCTGACCCTCGGGGAACTCATCAATGACTCCAGAAAAGACCGATCCGCTCTCAGTCTGGCCAAAGCCAACCGATATAAAATCAACCCCGAAGCGGCGCGCAAAGATATGGTGCCGCGGGGTATAGGGCTGGATGTGCATCTTGTTGAGCGTGTTGGCAGCGTCATCGGGGCGTTCGGGTTGTGACATGATGTGAGGGATCATCACATCCAGAAGCGTGGTCGCAGAGGCACCTACCTTCGCAATCCGGTTCCAGTAGTCGGATGCGGAAAACCTGTCCCACAAGCCGGTTGTACAACCTGTCCAAACTGAACGACCAAAAAGGTTGAACGCGCCCCCGACGTGATAAAGGGGAAGATCACAGTGGACTGCATCCTCAACCGTATTAATATCACGGGATGTGTAGCAGTACTGATTGATCCAGCGGTGACCCAGCCGGACCCCTTTTGCAGGACCAGTGGTGCCTGAGGTATAGATGATGGCTGCGGTATCGCCCGCTCCCAGAGGCTGTATCTTGGGCAGGGGGCCGTCTGCTTCG
>JAGXHD010000106.1 GCA_024636395.1 Sulfitobacter sp. | reverse complement strand
TCAGCCGGGCGATGTTCCACAACCCGCTGGTGATCGGCATTCTGGCAGGCTTCACGGTGAACCTTTCCGGCATCGTCATCCCTTCGGTGATCGATGACGCGCTGTCGCTCATCGTGCGCGCGGCCCTGCCTGCGGCGCTGTTTGCATTGGGCGGAGTGCTGATCCAGTACAAGCCCGAAGGCGATATGAAGGCCATCGCCATGGTCTGCTGTATCGCGCTGCTGGTGCATCCGGCGATCGTCTGGCTCATGGGCTCTGCCCTGTCGGTGCCGCCGGATCTGTTCCGCTCGGGCGTGCTCACGGCGGCCATGGCGCCGGGGTTCAACGCTTATATCTTCGCCAATATGTACGGGCGAGGTCGCCGGGTCGCTGCATCGTCTGTGCTGATCTCCACGGGCGCGTCGATCCTCACGGTCTGGGTCTGGCTGTCGGTTCTAGGCTGAGGCACCTGAGAGCGCCATTGAAATATCCAATAAACTTGAACGATTTCAGCCAATGACCTTCACCTGACGCCAACGCATGGGGTCAAGATGCAGATGGCTCATCGGTCTAACCCACGCTGGCTCATTACGTGAAGCGGCCATCCGTGCCAAAACGCCATAATTTTGTATGAAATCAAGGTGGTGCGGGTGAAGGGACTCGAACCCCCACGCCAAAGGCGCCAGAACCTAAATCTGGTGCGTCTACCAATTCCGCCACACCCGCACGTGCCGCAGCGAACAATACAGCTCCGGCTAAACCGTCACTAACAAACCACATGCGAACTGGCGAGACAAAAAAAGCACCTGACATAAACATTATCTTGTCATAATGTTGAAAGAACCTGAGGCAGGTAAACAAGCAAAGAGAGACGCCCATGAAACCGAATACGGTCGGGCGCGTTGGTGGAGAATTTCCACAAACGGGCCAATACGCGCCTTACGCATCCCGCGATACCGGGTTGTTGCAAGGAACCACATTGCTGACCCTCGATGGCGAGATGCCGGTCGAATTTGTCAGCGTAGGTGATAAACTCATTACACGGGACAGCGGTATCGCCCGCGTCGAGCATATCCAACGCAGCAAGCGCATGATTCATACCATTGCCGTTGCAGCGGGATCGCTGGGCCACAAGCGGCCGGAGCGCGATGCTCTACTTGCGGGGGACCAGATGTGCCTGATCCGCGACTGGCGGGCGCAGGCCATGTTCAGTGCTGACCGAGCGCTTGTCGCCGTCCGTACGCTTGTGGATGGCGAATTTATTCGCGATCTCGGCATGCAGGAACATACGCTGATCCAGATTTTTTGCGATGGGCCGCATATTCTATATACGGAAGGGCTCGAATTGAGCACTGCGGACGGCGCCCGTGCCCGTGGTCAGGTTCTTCACGCCGCCTAAGACAGTAAGGTTTGTTTCCCAACAAGGCCCCGGATGCGTCCGGGGCTTTTGCCGCTTTTAGCGCCAGCGCCATGCGGAGTAGGCTCTCGGAGCTTTCAGCGTGTCACAAACACCTGCTTTTGCGCCCTTACAAGCGGCTTGTCGTTGTCCTCCACTCCCATGATTCAGTTTCGATTAATATTTAGACGTAGCGTCTAATTTTACGTCACTGCGTTCAATTCTGTAGGCTCGATCCCGCCGTTTTTTCGACTCGGCTGGATTCCCATTCCCTGCGATGAAATGACCGTAGCGAAATCAGCCGTAGGGAGGCACGTGTGTGAAAAAGATCGAAGCGATCATCAAGCCATTCAAACTCGACGAAGTGAAGGAAGCTCTTCAGGACGTTGGTGTACAGGGCCTCTCCGTAATTGAAGTCAAAGGTTTTGGCAGACAGAAGGGCCATACCGAACTTTACCGTGGCGCAGAATACGTGGTCGATTTCCTACCCAAAGTGAAAGTCGAGATTGTCCTCGACGACGATCAGGTGGATGCTGCGATCGAGGCGATTGTGAATGCGGCCAAGACCGAGAAAATCGGTGATGGCAAAATTTTCGTGACCCCCGTCGAGCAGACAATTCGGATCCGCACCGGCGAGACCGGTTCAGACGCTCTCTAAAACACAACCAGAACGATAAGTTATAAGGATAAGGACACCGCCATGAGCAACGCAGACCTGTTGAAACGCATCAAAGACGAGGACATCGAGTACATCGATATCCGCTTTACCGACACGCGCGGCAAGTTGCAGCACGTTACCATCGTTCAGGATCTGGTCGATGAAGACTTCCTTGAGGAGGGCTTCATGTTTGACGGCTCCTCCATCGCGGGCTGGAAATCCATCGAAGCATCCGACATGAAATTGATGCCTGACGTGTCCACTGCGTACGTCGATCCGTTCTATGCCGAGAAAACACTCTGCCTCCACTGCTCGATTGTCGAGCCAGACACAGGCGAATCCTACGAGCGCGACCCGCGCGGCACGGCACAAAAAGCCGAAGCCTACCTCGTCTCCTCCGGTATCGGCGACACGGCTTATTTCGGCCCCGAAGCGGAGTTCTTTCTGTTCGATAACGTGAAGTACTCCAACAGCATCAATAAGGTATCGTACGAAGTTGACGCGTCCGACGCCTCTTGGAACACCGACACAGATTACGAGATGGGCAACATGGGACACCGCCCCGGCCTGAAGGGCGGCTATTTTCCCGTGAACCCAACGGATGAGGCGCAGGATCTGCGCGGCGAGATGCTCTCGACCATGAAGCGTCTGGGCATGAAGGTCGACAAGCACCACCACGAGGTCGCCTCGTGCCAGCACGAGCTGGGTTTGATCTTCGGCACGCTGACCCACCAAGCGGACGAGCTCCAAAAGTACAAATACGTGATCCACAACGTGGCCCATGCCTACGGCAAATCTGCGACCTTCATGCCAAAGCCCATTTACGGCGACAACGGCTCGGGCATGCACGTGAACATGTCGATCTGGAAAGACGGCAAGCCGCTCTTTGCGGGCGACAAATACGCGGATCTGTCTCAGGAAGCGCTCTATTTCATCGGGGGCATTCTGACCCACGCAAAATCGCTCAACGCCTTCACCAACCCTGGCACGAACAGCTACAAGCGCCTGATCCCCGGGTTCGAAGCTCCCGTTCTGCGCGCCTATTCCGCGCGCAACCGTTCGGGCTGCGTTCGTATTCCGTGGACAGAATCCCCTAAGGCGAAGCGTGTCGAGGCTCGCTTCCCAGATCCAAGCGCCAACCCTTATCTGTGCTTTGCCGCCCTGCTGATGGCAGGCCTTGACGGGATCAAGAACAAGATCGATCCGGGTGAGGCGATGGACAAGAACCTCTATGATCTGCCCGCTGAAGAGCTGGCCGGTATCCCGACTGTCTGCGGCTCCCTGCGCGAAGCGCTCGATGAGTTGCAGAAGGACATGGATTATCTTCTGGCCGGTGACGTATTCACACGCGACCAGATCGAGGGCTACATCGGACTGAAGATGGAAGAAGTGCACACCTACGAGCACACACCCCACCCAGTCGAATTCGGCATGTATTACAGCTGCTGATCCGTCACGCTGACAAAAATGAAAGGCGCCCGTAACAGGGCGCCTTTTTCTGTCTCAAAGGCGGCCATGCGTCGGCAACCGCCCCGACATGCGATCAGGTCAGAAGCGCCTGAGACAAATTAACATTGGCTGTCTTTTTGATCAGGTATGTAACCCGTTCCTTTTTGACCCCGGTTTTGGCGTTGTAGTCGATCCGCTTGACCACTTTTTGCTGAGCGATCAATCCTTGGAGGCGCATTTGTTTTCCCTTCTGGTTGAGCAGCAGTCCCTCCCCGTCAACATCGAGGTTCCACTGGTGCAAACCGCCGTAATCCCCTTGCTCAGCTTCGTTTGGATGGAAGCTCAGGACTAGGCTGCCCCCGATCTTCACCACTGAAAGCAGATTGAACAATCCGTGCACGGGATCGATGGAATGGTCCAACGAGTTGAAGCACCAGACTGCATCGAAACTGTTTTCGCCGCAGGTAGCGAGCGCTGTCTCGAAGTACCCCGGCTGCGGACGCGGGACATCCACCACATTTGCCTGATCTAGCAGGCGGTTATATTCATCCGCCAATGGATCCACGACCGTTAGATCAATGGCGAATTTGTCGTGAACATAGCCGACATACGACAGCGGCCCCGATCCGATGTCCATGATCTGCAAAGGCGCTGCGAGGTCCACGTCCAATTCCCCGATCAGATCGAGCATCAATTGCGTCACAGGCGCCTGAGGATCTGTGCGGCGCTTGTAATCCTCCGGCCAATGGTGGCCTTCTTTCATGATCCACTGGTCCCAGAACTTCACTTCGGAAGGAGTATGCTGGTTCCAGGCGCTATGATCCCATGTGACCGTATTATCGAGCGTCGCGACTGTCATGGAGGGCTATCCTTCGAAAGAAAAAAGTAAAACTACGGGTTGATTCATTCGCTACGCTAGGTTTCAGCACCGCAAAAAGCAAGCACAGCAGAGCGGTGGGCCAGCCCCATCTTAACAGGGCACAGACCGGCGGAGCCGACATCACTTGCAAGTCCAGACAACTACGGTATCGTCCATAAAAATTTATTATGAGGAATGGTAAATGATGTTTTTAGGTAGAAAGATCGCCATCGCGACGACAGCACTCTGTGTGCTTGCAGCCCCCGTCATGGCCGCGCAGTGCGGCAACGGTTCC
Organism: Sulfitobacter sp.; assembly: GCA_024636395.1. Classification (GTDB taxonomy): domain Bacteria; phylum Pseudomonadota; class Alphaproteobacteria; order Rhodobacterales; family Rhodobacteraceae; genus JAGXHD01. The sequence goes on along the minus strand of JAGXHD010000106.1, from coordinate 3,788 downwards.
GGCGGCTTCAACGCGTGGAAGGCGGCATTCGCCACCGAGGCCCAGCAGGCCGGCGTCCGGCAGCGCGGGCTCGATGCTTTGGCCGGTGCGCAATACGCCACCGCCACAATCCAGGCAGATCGGAACCAGAAATCCTTTCGCTACTCCCTCGACAAGTTCATGGAAGTGCGCGGCGCCAACACGATCGTAAGTCAGGGCCACAAGCGCAAGGCGCAAAATGCGAATTTCTATGCCTCGCTTGAACGCCAGTATGGGGTGCCTGCGGGCGTGCTTATCGCGATCCACGGAATGGAAACCGGATTTGGCGGCTTTATGGGTAATACCTCGGTCATCTCTGCAATCACCACGCTTGCCTATGATTGCCGCCGCTCGGATTTCTTCGTGCCGCATGCCATCGGCGCGCTGCTTCTCGTCGATCAGGGGACGATCACGGGCAGCACCAAGGGCGCAGCACACGGTGAGTTGGGGCATACGCAGTTCCTGCCCGGGAACGCCAAGCGCTACGGCGTTGACGGCAATGGCGACGGGCGTGTGGACCTCTACAACCAGACCGATGCGATGGCCTCCACAGCCAACTTCCTGCGCTCCAAGGGTTGGCGTCCGGGACAAGGCTATCAGGAAGGCCAGCCTAATTTCGCCGTGATCAAGCAATGGAATGCGGCGACAGTTTACCAGCAGGCGATTGCCATCATGGGCGCGCGGATCGACGGCTAAATCTGCCCCGCCGTGCTGCATCAAACCCGTTTCCAGACCCCGGCGCGCGTCCATGCGTGTCGGGGTCTTTTATTTGTGGCCTCCTGCGCCCAATTTCTCGGCAAGGGGTAGGCCCCTGCCGTCCGCACCCCTGTGAAGCCCTACGTACTCGTCCAAAGTTCCCAAAAACACCGATACGTGGGGAGCGCGGCAATGCGGACGCCAGTATCCCAAGCGATTGGAGTGGCGGACATGACACAACCTCCTTCCCGCAATGAACTTAAAGCACAGGCAAAACGGCTGCGCATCAATCTGGCTGCCCGAGGCACGCAGATGATCCAAGCCAGCGGGCTGGAAACCGTGGCCCACCAATGGGGCGTCCGCGGATGAAACACGCTTGCCGCCAAGGCGGACGTGGCACCGGTGCATTGGCATACCGGCCAGCGCGTCAGCCGCCGCTATCTGGGCCATTCCTTACCGGCACCGTGGAAGCGGCAGAGGTCGCCTCATCCAGTTACTGTGCCCTGACGGCTCGGTTCGACGCTCCGGTAAATATGGTGGCGTCAGAACATTCCAGCGCCCTGCGCCGTCAGGTAAACTGCACCATCGCTGCCCGCCGTGAGACACCGCAAAAAACCTCGGACGGCCAGCCTCATAGGGTCGTCGGACCGACGTAGCGGGATCAGGTGCGCACCACGTAGGTGTGGATAGAGAAGACGACGACATCACTGATCGGCATGCGGACCACGCATTGCCGCTCGGACCTGATATAGGGCGCTGCCGCGCGGTCGGGGCTGATCCGGCGCGGGGAGGTGGCTGATCTCGGCTGATGTAATTCGGGATCGTCGTACCAAAGCCTGTTGAACCGCCACAAAGGCCGCCCAGCCCGCACCCCGTCGAAAAGCCGCTGCACACGGCGCGCCAGATCAGTGTCATATTCGACAACGGGTTCATGGATGCCGACCAAAGGCTTGCCCGCCTTCTCGGCCAGACGCCAGCTGGCGGGAAAGCACAAGACTGCCCCCACCAGCACGTGCTCCGCGCCCTGCTTGCGCAGCAGGCAGATATCCTCCTGCACCAACTGTCCCAGCGTCAGGAGCGGCGCGGCGCGGTCGAGCGAAACGATACGACCGTCCGGGCAGGTGACCCTGTCAGAAACGATGGTAAAGCCCAGCGCGGGCAATACACCGAGCGCCGCCTCCAACACTTCGAGCGCGGCGTCCAGCGCCGTCGAATCCATCCAAAGCACGTCATCAAGTTGTCCGTCCAGCAAGGACAGCCGCCGCTGCATCTGTGCGGCGTAGGCATCATCCAAACGCAGCCAGTCATCGGCCCGTGCTGGTGCCATTCCGGGCAGCGCCGTCTCGCCGTCCATCTCGGGCGGCAGGGTATTCTGAACGATCACCGTCATGGCGGTTCCTTCATTCCCGCGCACGCATCGCTATTGGCCCAGCGCCTGCCCCAGATCATCCATCAGATCCGCTGCGCTCTCGATCCCGACAGACAGACGCAGCAGTCCTTCGGGAATGCCCGTATGCGGCTCGATGGTGTGGCGGTGCTCCACCAGGCTCTCGACGCCGCCCAGCGATGTTGCCCGGTGGAACAGCTGCAATCGCGCGACAGCCCCCAGCGCAGCAGGCGCACCGCCCTTGACGACAAACGACAGCAATGGGCCAAAGCCTCCCGTCATCTGCCGCGTCGCCAAATCATGCCCCCCGTGCGCGGGCAAACCGGGATAGAGCACCGTCTCGACCGCCGGATGATCATTGAGGTATTCCGCCAGCCGCATCGCGTTGGACGACATCCGCTCGACCCGCAAGGGCAGCGTGCGCATACCGCGCAGCAGCAGCCAGGCCTCGAACGGTCCCAACACGGCACCGGCAGTATCGCGATCCAGCCGGATCGCCTGCCACATCTCGCTGCCCGCATCGGCACAACAGAGCGCACCGGCAAGCACGTCCGAATGCCCATTGAGCCCCTTGGTCGCAGAATGCATGACGATATCGGCGCCAAAGGCCAAACCTCGCGTGAGCACCGGCGTGGCTGTGGTCATATCCGCGATGAGCTTGCCGCCAACGCTGTGCACCGCATCGGCACAGGCCGCGATGTCCACGATGCGCAGCCATGGGTTGGAGGGTGTCTCGATCCACGCGAGTGCCGGCGTGTGGGCATCACAGGCAGCGGTGAACGCTGCGGCATCGGCGGCTTCCACTTCGACCAACGTAATATCGCGCCGGGTGCAGAAGGTGCGGATCCACGCAGTCGTACCCCAGTAGATCTGGCTTTGCACCAGAACTGACGCTCCCGCAGGTAGGGTTCGGAATACCGCCGCCACAGCCGCCATGCCCGAGGGAAACACCATCGACGCCGCAGCACCTTCCAACTGCGCCAGTACCTGCTCGACCATCCTGCCATTGGGCGCATGGGAGCGGGAATAGACGTTGCCATCCACTGTTGGCACATAGTCCTCATCCCGCACGAAAGTGGTTGCAGGATGGATCGGCGGCACGACGCCCCCGGTGCCCGTGTCAAGCAGGCCGCCTGCCTGTGCTGCGATTGTCGCGGGGTGAAGGCTGGCCGGGTTCTTGAGGGACATGTGGAGGCTCCGCTGCGGGGGGTGATGTTGTATCTGGCATCGGTTTATGCCCGCACGCGCGACCTTGCAAACATTCCGTCACACCCCCGTGAGACATAGTGACAGCCCCTTGTACCACCCTGCCCGCTGCGTCACCTTGGTCGGGAACAGGAGACATCCATGGTTGCTAAGCGCATCACATTCCCCGGCCATGACGGTGCCGCGCTGGCCGCGCGTCTCGATATGCCACAGGGGGCGCATCTGGCGACGGCGATTTTTGCGCATTGCTTTACCTGCGGCAAAGACATCCCCGCCGCCCGCAGGATCGCCGCGCGCCTTGCGGCGATGGGGATCGCCGTGTTGAGATTTGATTTCACCGGTCTTGGTCATTCTGATGGTGAATTCGCGAATACGTCGTTCTCGAGCAACGTCGGTGATCTGGTCGCTGCGGCCTCGTGGGCGCAGGACCAGGGCATGCCGCCAAGCCTGCTCATCGGGCACTCGCTGGGCGGTGCCGCGG
>JAGXHD010000007.1 GCA_024636395.1 Sulfitobacter sp. | reverse complement strand
GGGATGTGAGGCTTCAGATGCGCTGTTTTTACGTGTTTTGCAATCGACTTGCCGGGATTAGCCGGACGTGAGCAAGAAATCGGCCATCCAGCCTGCTTCGCCGCCATCAAGGGGTTGCATCAGGACCCAGCCATTCCCGTTGTCCTCAAGGATGCGCACTTCGGCGCCGCGGGTAAGTTTATTGACCACGCCGTAGTTGGTGGACGGACCATCGCGTACGTTGACAGTGTTGCCGGAAACGCTTCGGATGTCGCTACGGGCAGCGGCCTGTTCCGCTGCGGTGCTGCTCTGCGGTGTGATAATCAAGCTTGGCAGAATGATCTGGGGCGTTTCGGTGCTGGCAATAATGTTCGCGGTTTCGGGCTTGGGTTCAAGCTCGGGTACGATTGTGGACGCTTCCTCCACGGTACTGATGTTGGTGAGGTTCAGGGCCACGCGTGTCACGCTTTGGTCATCGTTTCGGCTATCGCTGATCTTTGTGATCGATGCGGTATCCACGGTCTCGCTGCGCGGGCTCTGGGGGTTTTCGGCGATGGCCTGCAAAACCACTCTTCCCTCGGAGGCAGTCTTTGCCATGCGTACGCTCGCAGGCTCAAAATCCGATCCGCCGCTCATTTCATAGAAGGCGAAGCCAAGAAACCCGAAGGTCAAAAGGATAAAGGTTCTCATTATGTGGCCTTTGCAAATCTTTAAGGAGCCGCAGCGATGGCTCCTTCCCCTCTGCTATCATATCAAACATGCATTAGCTTTTTTAGTGGGAAAATGAATAAATTTAAGATGTGGGCGCTGCTGCGCTTTTCGGGCCTATGCCGGGAGAAAACGAACGACAGCCGCTTGCCGGCTTGAGAGTGCGCGGCTACACAACGATCATGTCGGATATCAAACCCCCAGTACCGCCTCGGTTCGAGGAAACGTCAGAGCCTTTGCGCCGTGCGCTGGGCGAGCGGTATTTGACGTATGCGCTCAGCACGATCATGCACCGCGCGTTGCCCGATGCGCGGGATGGGCTCAAACCCGTGCACCGGCGCATCCTTTATGCGATGAGCAGGCTCAAGCTTAACTCGACCGGCGGTTTCCTGAAATCCGCCAAGATCAGCGGCGACACGATGGGCGATTTCCACCCCCACGGCGATGCCGCAATCTACGATGCGATGGCGCGTCTCGCGCAGGATTTCAACGTCCGTTATCCGCTGGTGGACGGTCAGGGCAATTTTGGCAACATCGACGGGGATAACCCTGTCGCGAGCCGGTACACCGAGGCGCGGATGACCGCCGTCGCTGAAGCCATGCTCGAGGGTCTCAGCGAGAATGTCGTGGATTTCCGCGATAACTACGATGGCCGCTTGACCGAGCCTTCGGTGCTGCCTGCGCAATTTCCCAATTTGTTGGCGAACGGCTCCAGTGGCATTGCCGTGGGCATGGCGACGAACATCCCGCCGCACAATATCGCAGAGCTTTGCGATGCCTGCATCCATCTGATCAAAACCCCCGATGCGCGTGATGATACGCTGCTGAATTTCGTGCCCGGCCCCGATTTCCCCACAGGCGGCGTCATCGTCGAGCCACGGGAGAACATTGCGGCAGCCTACCGCACGGGGAAGGGTGGCTTCCGCCTGCGTTGCCGCTGGGAGGTCGAGGATCTTGGGCGCGGTCAGTGGCAAATCGTGGTGACCGAGATTCCCTATCAGGTGCAGAAATCAAAGCTGATCGAGAAGATCGCGGAAGCCATCCAGCTCAAGAAGATACCGATCCTCGCCGATATCCGCGATGAGAGCGCCGAAGACGTGCGCATGGTGCTCGAGCCGCGTTCCAAGAACGTGGATCCCGAAGTGCTGATGGGGATGATGTACCGCAATTCCGATCTCGAAGTACGCTTTTCGCTCAACATGAACGTGCTGATCGACGGCGTGACGCCGAAGGTCTGCTCGATGAAAGAGGTGCTACGCGCCTTCCTTGATCACCGCCGCGAAGTGCTTGAGCGCCGCTCGCGCCACCGGATGGAGAAGATAGACCACCGGTTGGAGGTGCTCGAAGGCTTTATCATCGCGTTCCTCAATCTTGACCGCGTGATCGACATTATCCGCTACGACGACGAGCCAAAAGTGGCGTTGATGCGCGAGAACTGGGGCAAGGATCATGTCCGCGCCATGGACGAGAAAGACTATGTACCCCCCGCCGAGGGCGAGGGTGAGTTGTCGGAGGTGCAGGCCGAGGCGATCCTGAACATGCGTCTGCGCAGCTTGCGCCGTCTTGAGGAACTCGAGCTTTTGCGCGAGCAATCGGAGCTGATGGAGGAGCGCGCGGGGCTCGAGGATCTCCTTGAGAACGAGAGCCTGCAATGGGACAGCATAACCGACCAGCTGCGCGAGACGAAAAAGCAATTTGGCAAAAACTATGACGGCGGCGCGCGCCGCTCGACCTTTGCCGAAGCGGGCGAGATCGAGGACGTGCCTCTGGAAGCGATGATAGACCGCGAACCGATCACCGTCGTGTGCTCGCAGATGGGCTGGATCCGGGCGATGACGGGCTACATTGATCTGGCGCGCGAGCTTAAGTTCAAGGACGGCGACACATCGCGGTTCGTGTTTCACGCCGAAACCACCGATCGCCTGCTCGCTTTCGGCAGCAACGGGCGATTCTATACAATATCGGCGGCAAATCTTCCCGGGGGGCGCGGGATGGGGGAGCCGCTGCGGCTGATCGTAGATCTGCCGAATGAAGTGCAGATCGTCGACCTGTTCATCCACCGCCCAGACGGCAGGCTGCTGGTGGCGTCCTCTGCGGGCGATGGGTTCGTCGTGCCGGAAGCGGAGGTCGTGGCGCATACGCGGTCTGGCAAGCAGGTGTTGAACGTGCGCGGCGATGACGTGCGCGCGCTGGTGTGCAAGCCGGTCAGGGGCGATAGCGTGGCCACAGTGGGCGAGAACCGCAAAGTTCTCGTGTTCGCGCTCGACGAGTTGCCGGAGATGGGGCGTGGCAAGGGCGTCCGTTTACAGAAGTACAAGGATGGCGGATTGTCGGATGCCACCACTTTTACCCGCGCGGAGGGGCTGAGCTGGCTCGATCCGGCAGGGCGGACCCGCACAGAGACTGAGCTTGATGAGTGGACGGGCAAGCGCGCCAGTGCAGGGCGGATGGCGCCCCGTGGGTTCCCCCGTGACAATAAATTTACCTGAGGGATTACCGCCACCCGTGCCGCCGCAGGGGTTTGACGTCTGGTTCGTGGGCAACCGTTCCGCGTTATTCTGGCTCGCACTGAAATCAGGTTTCTGGACGGTGCTCACGCTGGGCTTTTACCGCTTCTGGATGAAGACACGGCTGCGGCGCTGGTACTGGTCTTCCATCCGGCCCGGAGGGCATCCGCTTGAATATGTGGGTGATCCGCTGGAAAAGTTGCTCGGGTTTTTCATCGCGGTCGTGATCCTTACCTTCTATATCGGCATTGTGAACCTTCTCTTGATGTTCGTGAGTTTCTCGGTCTTCGAGAGCTCATTTCTGGGATATTTTGCCAGCTTCCTGGGGGTGATCCCGGTTTGGTTTTATGCGCAGTATCGCGCACGGCGCTACGTGCTGGGTCGCACGCGCTGGCGCGGGGTTCGCTTCGGGCTGGAGCCGGGGGCCTGGGGCTACGCCTGGCGCGCCCTCGTCCATTGGATCATCACGCTGTGCACGGCGGGCATCCTGTGGCCGCGCATGACCTTCTATCTGGAGAAGTACAAGACGGACCGCACTTTCTTCGGATCGGCCAAGCTGGTGCAGGGAGGCCGGTGGCAGATGCTCATTCCGGCGGCGATGCCCTTTGCGGCGTCTGCCTTGTCTCTGGGCGTGCTTGGGGTCTGGATAGTCTGGCTCGATCCGCTGATCCCCCAGAGTGCTGCGTCTTTTGAAGACATCTTGGGCGGCATCGACAATCTCGCAGACCTCGGTCAGAGCCCTTTGCAGTGGGAGGCGGCATGGCGGCTGTGGTTGCTCATTCCGGCACTGATGCTCCTGATTTACGGCGCGGTTCATTACCGGTTTGTCACCAAGCGTATTCTGGCCAATCACAAGCAGGCGCACGGGGTTCAGCTGCGCTCAAAGCTTAATGGGCTGCGGATTTCTATGATCTATGTGCTTGGCACCACGATCGCTTATCTGATCCTTGCGGTTGGCCTCCTCGGGATCATCGGCGTGGCTGTGGGTCTGCTGGGCCCGGAAGCCTTTCTCGAGGAGCAGATGGGGATCGTCGATCCCTTGGGCGATTTGCCGCGCTGGCTTTCCTTCGCGATCATCGCGGCGCTGTACCTGTCTGTGTTTTTGTTCTGGAGTGTGCTGCACCACGCTTTCGTGACCTATCCGCTCATGCGCCATATGGCACTGACGCTAAGCTTGCTGAACGTCGCGGGCCTCGCACAGGTGAGCCAGCGCGCGCGTGACGAATTCGCCGAGGCTGAAGGCTTCGCCGAGGCTTTGGATCTGGGGGCGGCGATATGAGCGGGCCGCCCGAGCTTCCGGTTACGCCGCAGAAGCGGCTGCCGATGGGCGCCTATTTCGATGGTGACAGTCCCGTGCCGCGCGATGCCACCCTGCGGGTCGACCGGGGTGCCGGTGTTTTGGAGATAACGACGCCTGATTTCATGCCATCGGGCCTGCGCTGGCCCTTGGGCGAGATCCGGCTGCTCGACGATATCGCGGGTAAGGAGGGCGCGATCCTGCGCTGGACCGGCGATCCTCTCGCGCGGCTGCACCTTTCCCAGAGGGAGCTTTTGCGCGACATGCCGCATCTGAAGCGGCGCACGGCGCCCAAAGGGCGCGGGCGCCTTGCGGCTTGGGCCTTTGCGGCCGTGGCCGCAGTCGCGGTGCAGATCGGGGTGCTGGTGCCGCTGCTTGCGGATAGGCTTGCTACATTTGTGCCGCCTGCGGGGGAGAGAGCGCTGGGCGAGGCGACGTTTGAGCAAATCCGGCAGGCGCTGGCGGGAACCGGTCTGCCGCCGCTTCCCACCTGTGAGGGCGAGGACGGCGTGGCCGCACTGGAGCAGATGTTGGTCGCGCTGGGCGTGGAGCGCGGCGGCGATCAGGCGGTGCAGGTGTTCGTGCTGGATCACGAGATGGTCAATGCCTTCGCGCTGCCCGGCGGTTACGTCGTATTTTTCCGCGGGATGATCGATGCTGCGGAAAGTCCCAACGAGATTGCGGCTGTGCTGGCCCATGAGGTGGGGCACGTGGAGAACCGTGACCCTACGCGGCACGCGCTGCGCTCGGCGGGATCCATCGGTATTCTGGGTCTCCTTTTCGGTGATTTCGCCGGCGGTGCGGCAGTTCTGTTTCTGACCGAACAGCTCATCAGTGCGCGCTACAGTCAGGGCGCCGAAAGCGGTGCAGATGAATACGCCTATAGCGTCTTGGAAGAGGCGGACATCTCGCCTGCCGCGCTTGGGGATATATTCGAGCGGCTGCGCGACAAATACGGAGATGCGGAGGGTGTGGTGGCCCATTTCGTAAGTCACCCAACGCTCGGCAGCCGGATCACTGCCGCGCGGGATGCCGCGCGTGAGGGAGCAGACTACGGCGATATTCTCTCAGATGAAGATTGGACGGCATTGCAAGCGATCTGCGACTGAACAGGTCCCGCTCAGACTGGCTCTGCTGTCATCCAGACGCCGCCATGTGGGCGCAGGGTGATGAGCATCTTCGGCTCCGGTGTCCGGCCCTTTACGGCAGTGAAGCGGAAGCGCTGGAGCAGGGTGGCAAGGATGATCACCGCCTCTTGCAGCGCGAACGAAGCGCCGATGCAGATGCGCGGGCCATCGCCAAAGGGGAGATAGGCATAGCGGTCGATCGCCTTTCGGTCGCGGAACCGGTCGGGGCGGAACGCATCCGGCGCCTCCCACAGCTTCCTGTGACGCCCCAGCGCGTAGACGGGGATCATCACCGTCTCGCCCTTCTTGATTTGGGTGCCGCACAGCGTATCGTCCGACTGCGCCGTGCGCGACAGCATCCCGCCAGCGGGATAGAGCCGGAGGGTCTCGTCGATGATGGCGCGGATAAAGGGCAGAGCCTGCAAGTCTTCAGCACTGGCCGCGCGGCCCTGTAGCGCGCTTTGAACCTCCGCGCGGGCGCGGTCCTGTGCGATGGTATCGAACCCCATCAGATAGAGCGCCCAGGACAGTGTCTGGGCCGTGGTCTCGTGGCCCGCGACGATGAAGGTCAGCAGATTGTCGCGCAACTCGGCTGTTGTCATGGTGCGCCCCGATTTGGGATCTTCGGCGGCGAGCAGCATATCGAGCAGGTCCGGCACTGCCAGCGGCCCGCGCGCCTCGCGGCGTTCGATGGCGGCGTCGGCAGCGTTCTTTGTCTGCTCCAGCAAACGCATCGCGGGGCCGCGGCCGGGGCGCGGCACCCATGCAGGTGCACCCAGCATATCGAGCAGGCTGACCGTGCCTGCCTCGTTGATATAGCCGTCGATCGCGTCGTGCACTGCTGCGCGGTCCATCATGTCATCGCCGGAAAAGGTGACATCGGCAATTACATCGAAAGTCGTGGTGATCATCTCCTCGCCCAGATCGATCGCGCGCGGCCCTGCCGCAACGATCCGGTCGCAGGCCGCCTCGGCGGCGGCGCTCATGATCGGAGCGAGTGAGGCCACCGTGCGGTGCGCAAATGCAGGTGCCGCCGCGCGGCGCTGCCAGCGCCAGTATGCGCCCTCCGCGATGAAAAGCGAGGACCCGATGGCAGGGCTCAGCAGCGCTTTCGTCACATTGGACTTGGGGTAATCATTTAGCCGGTCAAGCAGGACGTGCTTGATCGCCACAGGGTCCATGATCATGTGCCAGCCGACAAGAGTGCGGCCCGAAACGATGGGCTGCTCCAGCGCCTGCGCGGGAATAATCCGCAGGATATTGTCCTGGAGGGTCCCTAAGGTTTTGAAAAAACCCGGATCCTCTTGGGGCAGGGTGACGCGGACGGGCAGATCAGGGGCGGTCATGGCCTTGGCCTTTCGACTGGTTCGTCCTTGAGGTAGGTGCCGCCGTCGAGTTTGCCAATCGGTGGACGCATTGCCTCGGTCCTGCGCATAGGATACCTCGTTGCGGGGGATGCAAAGGAGCACCGGATGGGTCAGATCAGAATCATACGCGCATTGGCTGCTCTGCTGGTGGCAGGATCATTGGCGGCCTGTAACGGTGCATCCGATCTGGGCGATCCCGCCACTCCGTTGGGGGATTTCAATCTGGGGCACAACATCGTCGTTGCGCCGAAGGTCCAGAAGGTCCCGCTGTGCCGCGAGCTCGAGACTGATGCGATGACGACGATCCTGCAAGAAGCGGTGGCCGAACGGTTCGACCGCTATGAGGGCACGCGCCTGTATCATTTCGGTATTTCCATCGAGGGGTACTGTCTCGCTCCGCCAGGTATACCCGTGGTGGCCGCGCCCAAATCCGCGATGATCATCCGGATCACGGTCTGGGATGACGCAAAGAACATGAAGCTGACGCCGAAGGCGCATCAGATCACTGTGCTCGAATCCCTTGATCAGGGCCCATTGGTCGGCTCCGGCTACACCAAAACGGCCGAAGAGCAGTTCAAGAATCTCAGCCAGAACGCGGTCAAGCAGATCGAGAATTTTCTGGTGGAGAAGAATAAGGAAGAGGGCTGGTTCAATGGGACCTCCTCTGCTGTGGCAGCGGAGACTTCGGAGTTGGAGGACCCGGTGAGCAGTAGCACTGAGCCTCCGTCGGCTCCGGACCCTGAAGAAGATAGCGAATAGGGCCATTTGGCCACCGCTTGCCCCGTAGCGCATGAAACTGCCGCCGCGCTGCAAGAGCCGCTTGATTTTACCCTCCAGACCAAATATGCCGCGCGCCATATGCAATACGGGCCCGCGCAGTGGGCCCTTGAACTTTTAGAAGGGCGCCCATCATGGCAAAGGAAAAGTTTGAACGTAACAAGCCGCACGTGAACATCGGCACGATCGGCCATGTTGACCACGGCAAGACGACGCTGACGGCGGCGATTACCAAGTATTTTGGTGACTTCCGTGCGTATGACCAGATTG
>JAGXHD010000105.1 GCA_024636395.1 Sulfitobacter sp. | reverse complement strand
TAGCAACAGGCAGAAAAGTCCGCACACCGGTCGTCCAGCTTGTGAAAATGCTGCGCAATGCACGAACGGCTGGTTCGGTGACGCTGCATTGCGGCATCGGGGCTGATTGTGGAGGTCGGCTGTGGGCCGTTTGTGTATTCAGGTGATCCAGAGATTTTGTCGCTTTGTAAGGACGGCTACTGTACCGCTCCAGCGACTTGTCTCGACTACCAATTGATCAGCGGGGTATGGCTTCCAATATACCGCCGAAAACAGGTCCAGCGGGGATTAGCAGGCCGCTGAATTAGTCGACGACCAGGAACGTTGTTCTGTCTGTGGGGTGAATGCGCCCTTTGCTCTTTGATAAAGGCCCGATACTTTCGGCCCCCGTGCCGTATCCCTTGGCCTCAATTCGCCAGCAATCTGGGCAGTCGGGCCAGGTTATTGGCGGCCATCGTCAGAATGAAGCGGGATCGCACCCGTTCGACGCCGCGATAGACAGTTTGCGCCATGCCACCGACTGTCTTGGCCCAGCCGAAGGCCTCCTCGATCCGCTTTCGGTGCTTGATCGATAAGGCGTAGCCCCGATGTCGGGTCGTGCGTCCGTCGATCGCTGAGTATCGTAATTTCTGCGCGACATGCGGTGTGATGCAGGCCTCTCGGAGGTCGGAGACGAACTCGGCAGCGTCATACCCTTTGTCTGCCCCAAGTGTCAGCCGCCGGGTCGATCCAGGGGAGTGGCGATGCACCATGTCCAAGGCGGCACGCCGTTCGGCATGCCCGTCAGCCTGGGTGAGGTCTCCCTGAACAACCAGACCGTGCCTGTTCTCCATCAGCGCATGGCCCATGAAGCACAGCGTTGCGCCGGTGCCGGGCGATTTCTTGTAGAGCCGTGCCTCTGGGTCCGTGGTCGAAGCGTGTGTCGCATTCGAACGCTTCTCGCCCTTGAAGTCGACCTCGGCGTTGCGGTTGCGGTGATTGGTGCGGGGCATCGGTTCGGTCTCGGGTTCGGATTGGGTGGGTTGATTGTCAGGGGCGATGGAGGGCGTTGGCGGATCATCCGGCCTCTCATTGTCGGGCGGCGTGCCCTCCGCCTTCTGCTGAAAACTTTTCATCGACGCCCTTGCCTTGATCAATGTCCCATAGACCGAGAAATGCTCATCCCCCTCTCGGGCATTGCTGCGCAATACCCTGCCGGGCAATGGATAACAGCGGAGCCACCTCGCGGTACGCCAGGATTCCTGATCAGTAAAACTGACCCGTGATCGCGACGCACAGAAACTCAGATCAAGCCGATCACCTCGACCAACCGGTATCACGCCATCGCCTTTGGTAACACCAGCGTTCAGAGCAGCTCGTCCTATACGGCCCCCTATGGCCAGCCAAATTGGATCGATGTGCGGGTGGCGGTTTGTCCCGAGATCACCATCGAATTCTATGTAGTGGGCGTCCTGAAATCGACGGCCACCGCCGCGAACACCGGCGGGAAGGGCAAACCGCGGCATGTGGTCTTTGCCAACACAGGCTTGAGAGTTAGGGGCCTGTGAGCCATAAGGCTTCTCCACCTAAGCGGCTTGCGTACGGCCGCGTCTAACTATGGGGTCGTTCTGTCCGGTGTAGCTGGAAGGGTCGGAGCAATGCGCCAGACGGTGTTAGACAAGTCGTCGGCGACAAGTAGGATACGTCGTTCCGGATCGAAAAGCACCCCAACCGGACGTCCTTTGGCCTGCCCATCTTCCGTCAGGAAGCCCGTAGCAAAATCGACCAACTCGCCATTTGGCTTGCCGTCAGCGAAGGCCAACCACGAGACCTTGTAGCCAACCAGGTCGTCGCTATTCCAACTGCCATGCTGGCCGATGAATGCCCCCTGAGACAAGGGCCCTCCGAAACCGCCGTCGGTCGCAAACGTCAGCCCAAGCGGAGCCACGTGCGCGCCCAGAGCGTAATCCGGCGTTATCGCCGTGGCGACAAGGTCCGGCTTTTGCGGGCGAAGCCGGGGATCGATATTCTGACCCCAGTAGCTGTAGGGCCAACCATAGAAGGCGCCATCGCGCACGGCCGTCAGATAGTCGGGTGACACCAGAGGTCCCATCTCGTCGCGCTCGTTGACCACGGCCCACAGGGCGCCGCTTTCTGGCTCGACGGCCAATGCAGTGGGATTGCGAAGGCCGGAGGCTAAGGTGCGCCGCGCGCCGGTTTCCCTGTCGATGGCCCAGACCACCGCCCGCTGCTCTTCCACTTCCATGCCACGCTCGCCGGCATTGCTGTTCGAGCCGATGCCGACGTAGAGCGTCTGGCCGTCGGCGCTGGCGGTCATGGCCTTGGTCCAATGATGATTGATGCGCGATGGGAGTTTGGTCACTTCCTCGGGCGCAGCGGTGATCCGTGTTTCGCCCGTTTGGTAGGGAAACCGCACGAGCGCATCTTGGTTGGCCACATATATGTACCCGTCCACGAAGGCGAGGCCATAGGGAGCATTCAAATCGGCAATGAAGACCTCGCGCACCTCGGCGCGCCCGTCCTGGTCGGCATCACGTAGCAGGGTAATACGATTTCCGCTCTCAACCTGGGTATTGCCCTGACCCTTAATGACCCCTGCGACAACGTCTTTGGGCCGCAGCGCGGGCGCGTTGCCGCCCCGGCCCTCCGCCACTAGAATGTCGCCGTTGGGCAAGACCAGCATCTGACGGGGAATCCGCAGATCAGTCGCTAACGCTGTCACCACGAAGCCATCTGGAACGATGGGTGTCTGATCGCCCCATTCGGTTGGCTTGGCTATGTTCATCGTCGGAACGAGGGATGGATTGAAGGGCCGCAGCATTGGGGACGGCCCTGTGAGTTCCTGAGCATCGCCGTCGCCGACCGTCAGAAGTAGCGCAAGGACTGAAGCGCCCATCAGTAAAGATCTGTTCATCTCGCGACCTCTCGTCCAATGTTGGTCAAGGCAATTGCACCTGCAAGCAGCGCCAGAAGCGTGCAGAGACTGGAGAGGATCAGACCAAAGGTCTCGACCGAACTCCAGGCATCCATACTGTGTTTAAAGATGTTAATCAGGCCGAGAGCCAACATGGAGGCCAGAATGAGTATATAGAGCAGGCACCGTTTTCGGTCGCCTTCCCTGCGCCAGCCAAACGTGAGCGAGATCACCGCCCAGGCGAGCGCGAGGCCGCCGACCAGCAGCGCCCCGCTGATCAGCCAAGCCGAGAAGTTTGACCACTGCATCTCAGCGGTCTGAAGGTAAGCGACGTCCGCCACCAGCGCGCTGCTGAAAAGCGCAATGGGAAATCCAAGCACAACGGCGTGAAAAGGGTGCAGGCCAACTCCAGTCGTGTCTCGCCGAATTGCCATCTGAAGTCTCCTGGATTTCCGCTACATTTTTATAATGTTCTTGTGCGGCCATTGGTTCCAACCAAGTCACGATTTTACAGCCCGAAACAGCGCAAGCGCTGCGTCGCGTGCTGAATTATCTGTTCTTTCCGGCCACGACCGTTGATTTCCCCACAGAAGTGAACCAGGTTTT
This sequence comes from Sulfitobacter sp., assembly GCA_024636395.1. Lineage (GTDB taxonomy): Bacteria > Pseudomonadota > Alphaproteobacteria > Rhodobacterales > Rhodobacteraceae > JAGXHD01. Next base: position 8,617 of record JAGXHD010000105.1, on the reverse strand, counting down.
CCATCGAGCACTGAACCACCTTGATGTTATGTTTCGAGTCAGGCTTGGGTCAAGACATCTTTGCCCTCCTTCTTTTTCCGCGCCGCTACGGCGGCACTGGCTTTGAAGCGGAAGCTGACCGAAGTGGTGCGGCTTGACCTTCCGTTGACTTGCAGTTCGTCAATCACGTCGATGGACTTGAGGCCGGTGCGTGAGTGGACGACAAAGTTGTTGGGCTCAACCACGAAATCTGGCGCGAGGAAGTCGATGGCAAAATCTACTCGGGAGGGGCGGGAGGACTCAACCGGTGCGTCGATACCAAGGCCGTGCAAAACTTCGGCGCAGCGCAGGCGCAGGCCTTCAAGGCCGAGGATTGCGATAGTGCTGGACGATGCGGAGAAGCGAATACCCCATGGATCATTGAGAGAGGTTTTCTTGAAGAACCAGTCGCCAGTCGGGTTTTGTCGCAAATTTTTTTGAGGATTGAGGGCGGCCGTTCTGTGGACACACTTATGCTGCGAGCGCCGCAAACTGCTGGAATGCGGTGAGTCCGTTGGCGTCGAGTTGCCCCTTGCGGATCATGTGTGCGGTTTCAATCCCAGCCAATGTTGCATCGGCCAAATAGAAGGCCTTGAAGCCAAGCATGGGGCGCGTGATCCGCTTTATGAAAGGGTGGTCCTGTTCCACGATATTGTTGAGGTATTTGACCTGGAGGATCTTGATGGTGCTCCCGGAGCCCGTGAATTTCAGGATGACGTTCACGCTTTCCAGACCCGTCAAATTGGCGCCGCTCTTGTCTATGACGACCCGATCGGGCACGCCATTAGTGCCAATCGCCCGCTTAAAGAACCGCCGTGCCGCAGCCTTGATGCGGCGCTCGGAGAGCATGAAATCAACCGACATCCAATACACCCTGATGCTTGCTTGTTTGAGAACCATGTCGCAAAATCAACCCAGAAACGAAAGACCGAAAAAGTTTGCGACACAACCTCGACTACCTAGGCTGCGGTCAGGCGGACAATGTGGTAGAGGCCGCAGGGCCAATGTCGGATTTTGTAAAGCACAGTACGAGCCATCTATGCGGTGACAATCTGACAGCAATGGCACAATATCTTCAGGCGCAACATGCTGTGAGTGCCGGCCGGTGAACACTGCTCGCACATCCCAGCATGGCTAGAAGGCGCTCTGCTGTCCGAGCTCGATGCGATCAAACGTCTGGATCAAAAGGAGAATGCTTAGGATGTCTAAAGGGTCTGTCATATCTGTCGCCGCCTTTGCGCTACTATCTGCTGGCGCCGCCGCACAGCAGGAGACCGTTCCTGACCCATCATTGGAGGAGTTGCTGTCAAGGTTTTCAAATGAGCCCGACAGGTTCACACAGACGGATGGTGAGTCGCTATACCGTACCACCTGTCAGGCTTGCCATATGGAGGACGGTCAAGGCGCAGTTGGTGCCGGTTCGCATCCACCGCTTGCGGGAAACCCTAAAATCAACTCAAGGCACTACATCGCCGGTGTCATCCTGGCCGGATATAATGGCATGCCCCGGTTTGCGGATACCATGTCGAATCAACAGATCGCCGTGGTCACGAATTATGTGAGCATACATTTTGGCAATGACTTTCCCGAGATGATGACCGCTGACGGAGTCGACCCCCTGCGCGCGTCCGAGTAGCGATGCTTAGTTTCCTCACCAAATTTGCGAGAGCGAAGTACTATGTGAACACTCCGCTCGAGGGGCAGGTCATTCGCCATGTGCGATTTGAGAACGCGACATATATACCTTCCGTTTTAAAACGATGACCTACCTTACCGCATTTCTCGCCCTGATTCTGGCGCTAATCCACCTCTCCACTGGCCGTTTTCGATCACTGGTCGATAGCCCCCGCGAAGCCTGGAAATCCGCAGCAGGCGGGGTCGCTGTGACTTACGTATTTTTGCAGATTCTGCCTGAGCTCGCAGCACATCAGGACACGATTTCAAATGAGACAGGTCTTTCGCCCAAGGCCGCCGAAACCCTTGTTTTTATGGTGGCATTGGTGGGTCTCACGGTCTTCTATGGCTTGGAGCGGTTGGCAGCAGTAAACCGAGAAAAGCCTCACTCGCACCCCGATAAAGCCCCGGTATTCTGGATCCATGTGGGCGCTTTCAGCCTCTACAACGCCCTGATCGGCTATCTTCTGGTCGACCGCGAGGAGCCCGGCGTGGCGTCGCTGCTTCTTTATTTCTTTGCGATGGCGACCCATTTTTTAGCGTTTGACCTCAATCTCAGTGTGGGACACCAGCGGCGTTACCACCGGACAGCGCGCTGGATTATTGCAGGCTCCCTCCTGATGGGCTGGGCTATTGCCGCGTTCACTAGCTTGCCGCACCTGCCGGTGAGCGTTCTCTTTGCATATCTGGCCGGGGGAATCATACTGAATGTTCTCAAAGAAGAAGTTCCAAGCGACAAAAAAAGCCGCTTTTTGCCATTCCTAGCCGGGGTAGCCGGTTACTCCCTCATTTCTGTCGTTCTGTAATTGGGCGGTTGCCGATAAGAGAGGTCATACCCAAAGTTGGCAAGGGCAGATGCGATTTTGGGGAACTGATATGCGGCTTACAAGTTTAACTTCTAACGGTGAAGAAATGAAAGTGCGAGATAATGCAAACCAGATCTATTCACATGAAGGTCTCGGGTGTCTCAGACACTTTTAAGGCACTGCTTTCAAAGAATACTATCTGGTATCCGATTTCCGAGAGAGTATCCGCTTTGAGATCATCGCAGTCCATCCGTCTTTCGACACTTGGTTTTGGGCCCCTATAATGGAGGCTGCGTCAGCCAACCTCTATTGTAGCCCCGCGCCTTTGCCAGAAGAAATATGGTCCAGTTGGAATTTCGATCCGCCACTTTTGCTGTCTCTCTCGATCCTCGCTTTGATACTCGCTCGTAAGACACCCGGCGCGGCGGCAGTAGCAGTGCTGATGATCGCATTTGTATCGCCTCTGTGCGCTCTATCTGCTGCGCTCTTCTCGGCAAGGGTCGTTCATCATGTCCTGCTTGTCGTCGTTGCGGCACCTCTGATTGCTATGGCCATGCAGCGAGGTCGCGCCACCTCACCCATGCCTGCCTTTGTCATGTCTACAGCAACACTTTGGCTCTGGCATCTTCCTGTGGCCTACGATGCGGCAATGTCAAATATTACCGTATACTGGGTGATGCAGGTCACATTGATGTTGTCAGCCATCACATTTTGGCGCGCTGTGATCCATCCGGCGCAACCGCTCGTACGGGTCCTTACCTACATTTGGGCCGCACTCATGCAGATGGCATTGCTAGGCGCGCTACTGGTTTTTGCGCCGGTTTCACTCTATGCGATTCATTTTACTGCTCCAATGTACTGGGGCTTGTCTTCTCTGGAAGATCAGCAACTGGGCGGGCTGATCATGTGGATCCCAGCGTCGGTTCCCTACGTTATCATCGGTGCGTTGATCGCCAGACGTTCGTGGATCGCAACTCAAGGCCAGACAGCATGAATGAGACTGTTCTGATAGGGCTGATCCCCCATTTGAAATCCCTGCATATTGCCACTTTGGTAATATGGTGCGGTGGTCTATTTGCATTGCCACTCCTGCTCGCGCGTCATGATCCGGCTGTCGGGCAAGCTGACTACGCACGGATTCGTCAGGTGAGCCATTACAGCTATATTTATGCCATCACCCCTGCTGGTTTGATCACCATCGGTGTGGGAACGGCTCTGATCTTTCTGCGCGAAGTTTACGTTCCTTGGCTGTTCGCCAAGCTAGTATTCGTAGCCGTGCTGGTTACCTTCCACGGATGGGTGGGCCATATGATTGTTCAGGTTGCCGAGACAAAAGGCAAGTATATGCCTCCAGATCCGGCACTTCCGCTGATACTTCTGATGGTACCAATTCTCGTGATACTTGTGCTGGTTCTAGCTAAGCCCGACCTCGGGGAAATCCCGCTGCCGGATTGGCTAACCCAGCCAATGGACCGTCAATTACCTTTCGCTGCCCCCAAACCATAATCAAAAACGAGCTTGCCGCCGTGCCAACCTGTAGCAGCCACTACAATCATATTGAATGCCGAGAGCAGCAAGCCGTAGGGCAGGACTGCTGTCTCGAACCCAATGCTCATCCGGAATCCCCAGTTCGCCCCAAGAAGGGACAGCAACAGGACCGCGATAATCGCGTGCGTCCAGGCGGCCGAGCGGATGCGGATGCCCGGAACCATCAGCAGCTCCATAGTTCCAGACAAGGCAGCCAACAGCCCGAACAGAAAGGCCGTGCCCGCAGCCCAGATGCCCGCCCGTGCCCAAAACCCGTCACCCGACCACCAATACAGCGCATCTGCTCCAAAGGTGCAGAATGTCAGGGCGACAGGAAAGGCCACGGCCATTGCGTGGATCGGATGCCCGACAATTGCCATGCGCGAGGCGGTCAACTCGAAATCAGGATTAGCCCTGATAGGATCGACCAGTTCATCCTTTTTAGTTTCAATCGGTTCTCTCGGCACGCGGCGTTCCTTTTTGCTGGGAAGAGGGCGATGTCGTTCTCTATCCTAACGCTTTTATTGTTAAGCGGTTGCACGCAAAATCTGTCAATTGTGCATCCCGCTGGTCCGGCAGCCGCCACAATTGCAACCCTCTGGTGGGTTTTGCTAGTGGGTGCAGCGGCGATCTTCGTGCTAGTCATGGTTCTTTTGCTGCTGGCGTTCCGCGTACGGAACGCAAATGACAGCAGCGATCAGGAGCATGAGCGTCGCTGGATCGTCGGGCTGGGGCTGGCCTTTCCCGTGACAGTTCTGACCGCTCTTCTGGCATATGGGCTGGTTATCGGAGAGCACCTCATGCCGCGCGCCGTCCCCGAGTTGGTCACTGTTGGAGCGGAAGCGCGGCAGTGGGCATGGCGGTTCACTTATGCAGACATGCCGAGCTTCGAGACGGATGGTGTCCTTCACATTCCCGCTGGTAAGCCTATCGACGTTCAAATCACGTCGGTGGATGTGATACACAGCTTCTGGGTGCCCCGCCTCGCGGGCAAGCTCGATGCGATCCCCGGCCACGTCAACGTGCTGCGGATCGAGGCTGACCTGCCGGGGGAATATGATGGGGTCAGTGCAGAATTCAGCGGGGCAGGCTACCGCATGCATGACTTCACCGTTGTCGCCCATGATGCCGAGAGCTGGTCTGCCTTTATCGCCGGAGAAACTCCATGAACGCATTACGCCGTCACCGCGCGCTGACGCGCATCTGGGCGTCGGACCCCGGCTGGCGGGGTTGGTTCACCACGGTCAATCACAGCGATCTGGGCCGCATGTTTCTGCTACTGGCGGTGGTCTATTTCTTCATCGGCGGCATTCTGGCAATGCTGATCCGCGCCCAGCTGGCCTCACCCCGATCCCCCTTCATGGGAGCCGACGTCTATAACCAGATCTTTACCATGCATGGGACCATCATGATGTTCCTGTTCGCCATCCCCCTGTTCGAGGGGCTGGCGGTCTATTTCCTGCCCAAGCTGCTTGGCGCCCGCGATCTGGCCTTTCCGCGCCTGACGGCCTTCGGGTTCTGGTGCTATGCCTTTGGCGGCTCGATGCTCTTGTTTGCGCTAGTCGCGGGTATTGCACCTGACAGCGGATGGTTCATGTATCCTCCCCTTTCCTCAACACTGGGCAGCCCCGGCATCAACCCAGACTTCTGGCTGATCGGCATAACCTTTGTCGAAGTCTCGGCAATATGTGCAGCGGTGGAAATCACTGTGTCGATCCTGCGCTACCGTGCGGCGGGCATGTCCCTGTCACGGATGCCGATTTTTGCTTGGTATGCGCTGATCACGTCGCTGATGATCCTGACCGGGTTTCCGCCACTAATCCTGGGATCGCTGCTGCTGGAGCTGGAGCGCGCCTTCGGCATGCCGTTCTTTCAGGTGGAGCTTGGCGGCGACAGCCTGCTCTGGCAGCATCTTTTCTGGCTGTTCGGCCATCCCGAAGTCTACATTATTTTCCTGCCAGCCGCCGGGGTAATTTCTACCATCCTGCCAGTGATGGCCCGCACCACCCTGCTGGGCTACGGATGGGTGGTGGTTGCCGCAATAGCACTCGGGGTCCTCAGCTTCGGCATCTGGGTGCATCACATGTTCGCAACCGGCATCCCGCATCTGTCGCTGGCTTTTTTTTCTGCAGCTTCGACACTGGTTGCGGTACCGACGGGAATTCAGGTGTTTGCGTGGTTGGGCACAATCTGGAAGGGCCGCCCCCACATGCATCTGCCGATGCTGTGGATTGTCGGTTTCTTCGCGACCTTTGTAATCGGTGGGTTGACGGGTGTCATGGTGGCGGTCGTGCCGTTTGACTGGCAGGTCCATGATACGGCATTCATCACGGCACATTTGCATTACGTGCTGGTGGGGGGCTTTGTCTTTCCAATGCTGGCAGCGCTCTATTACTGGATGCCGCATATGACCGGGCGCAGACGGTTCTTCAAGCTGGGCGAGACAGCCTTCTGGCTAGTATTCGTCGGCTTTCACGGCACGTTTCTGCTGATGCACTGGGTCGGGCTGCTGGGGCAGCGCCGCCGAATTGATACCTATGATGCGGGTTCAGGGTGGGAAGTGATCAACCTGATCTCATCGGTCTTCAGCTTCATCATGGCGATAGGCTTTGTGCTGGTGCTGATTGATGTCGTCGTCAACGCTGCCGTCAAGTCGCGCGGTCCCCGCAACCCTTGGCGCGCGGGCAGTCTGGAATGGGCCATGCCAATCCCGCCTCCAGCCTATAACTTCGCCAGCTTGCCCTTGGTCACATCACGCGATGCGTTGGCCGCCAGCTCGGATCTGGCGGTGCGTCTGGCCAAAGGTGAAGGCTATCTTGGCGCCCCCCGGCAAAACCAGCGCGAAACATTAACCGTGGACATCGCGACAGGCACGCCGAACAGCATCGTCGTCTATCCGCGAAATACTGCACTGCCAATGCTTATGGCATTCGTAACTGGCGGAATGTTTCTGGGCATGCTGATCAAGGCCTACTGGCTTGTCCCGCTGGCTGGCGTCGGTATAATTGCCTTTGCATTGCGTTGGGTCTGGACCTTGGGCCACCGCAGCGATCTAGGCCCCCAAGACGCAGGTCACGGCCTAATGCTGCCCTACGCCACCGAAGTCGAGGATCCACCAGGTTGGTGGGGATCCGTGTTCCTGTTGCTCGCAAATGCCACGTTTTTCGGCTGCCTGCTGTTCGGTTATGCATTCTTATGGACGGTCGCACCGAACTGGCCGCCACCAGCATGGGCCATCGCCAGCTGGCCCATGCTCGGCGCAGTGGTCACGGGGGCGATCCTTGGACCCATTGGGATCCGCCGCGCGATCGGTGCAGTGCGCAGAGAAGGCAGCCCCGCCCTTGCACTCGGCATTACGATGATTGGCTGCGCATGCCTAATTTTGAGCGGTTTGTCGGTTCTGATGTCGATGCCGGATCCCACCCGCCACGCCTATGACGCGACGGTTTGGGTGCTGGGCGGCTATGTACTGTTTCACACAGGCCTTGCTATCCTCATGACCGGATTTCTCGTGGCGCGCGCAAAGACTGGATTCATGGCACCGGGCCGTCTGGGAGAAGCCCGGATCGTCCAGCTTTGGATAGACTATGCTGCCTGCATCTCTCTCGTGGCGGTTAGCGCCACCTTCGCACCGGGCCTTTTGTCATGAAAGATTTGATCCGCCTCTTCGTGCCACTGGTTCTGTGGCTCGCCTCTTTCAGCGCGATTTATGGATTGCAGGCCATAATGTGCCGTCAAGGATGGGATCAGATCCTCCTCATCGGCGGGTTCGGACTGGCTATCGCTTTGCAAAGTGCTGTTCTTCTGGGACTGGCATCACGCAAATATGGTGCATCGACAAAGTTTGTACGACAGTCGAGCTTGGCACTGGGCTTGGTGGGAATGCTCGCAGTGCTTTGGACATTCGCGCCTGTCGTTTTTCTGTCAGCTTGTGTTGCGGCCTAAGGTCAATTTGACGCTGATCATCCGGGTCCGCAACGGGCGATGCGAGGTGTTGTCTGCCCCTCACCGGATACAGATCTGAGCAAAAATTCGCGGAGAAACTGCTGCGCCTAACGCATTCCTCATGGCATGGAGAGTTACGAAAGCGCCCGCCGGTCCGCCACAACAATAAAAGCGTACTGTGCGTCTTGCGATCCTCAGTACGCCGCTGTCTTTTTTGGGTTATTGGTGACGCACCTTGCCAAATTGATGCCATCGCGGGGCGTTTGCAACGTCAAAGCCAATTCAAGCCTGCAAGCCAAAATCTTGAGGCACATGGGTATGTCAGCTGTTAGCGATATAGACAGCGTGATTTGAATTTGCTATCCAACGTCTCTAATCAATTCTTCCGAGAAAGACGGTAAATGCAGGTTAGTGTTCGCGACAATAACGTGGATCAGGCCCTCCGGGCACTGAAAAAGAAGCTGCAGCGTGAGGGCGTGTTTCGTGAAATGAAGCTTAAAGAGCATTTCGAAAAACCGTCCGAGAAAAAGGTACGCGAGAAAGCTGAGGCAATCCGTCGGTCACGCAAGCTGGCGCGTAAGAAACTGGAACGCGAGAGCTAGTGTTCGCCACCTGACATAACATTCCCGTTGGAAGCAGGGTAAAGG
>JAGXHD010000104.1 GCA_024636395.1 Sulfitobacter sp. | reverse complement strand
TTGGTGTGCAGCTTTGAGGACGCGGCGCCTAGCACGTTCAGGATTTTGCCCTTGAGCGGCAACAGCGCTTGATTGACCCGGTTGCGCGCACCTTTGCCAGAGCCGCCAGCCGAATCCCCCTCGACGATGAACAGCTCCGTGCCTTCGCGGGTCTTGGAGGTGCAATCGGTGAGCTTGCCGGGCAGGCGCAGCTTTTTGGTTGCGGACTTGCGCGCCGTCTCCTTCTCCTGCCGCCGCCGCAGCCGTTCCTCCGCGCGCAGAACGAGGAAATCGAGGATTGCGCCCGCCGATTTCGTATCCGCCGCCAGCCAGTTGTCGAAATGGTCGCGCACGGCGTTCTCTACCATCCGCTGCGCATCGACCGTGGCCAACCGGTCCTTGGTCTGGCCCACGAATTCCGGCTCGCGGATAAAGCACGACACCAGCGCGCAGCCGCCCGCGACCAGATCCTCGCGCGTGATGGTCGCGGCCTTCTTGTTCCCGACCAGCTCGCCATAGGCCTTGATCCCCTTGAGGATCGCCGCCCAGAAACCCGCCTCGTGGGTGCCGCCCTCGGGCGTGGGCACGGTGTTACAGTATGACTGGATGAACCCGTCGCGCGCGGGCGTCCAGTTGATCGCCCAGTTCACTTTGCCGGGCTGGCCAAACTTCTCCTTGAAATCGACAGTCCCGCCAAAAGGGGCTTCGGCATAGGTCGAAGACCCTCCCAGAACCTCGCCCAGATAATCAGCCAGACCGCCCGGAAAATGGAAGGTCGCCTCCAGCGGTGTATCCCCATCGGGTGTCGCGGTTTTCCAGCGGATCTCGACGCCGGAGAACAAGAACGCCTTGGACCGCGCCATCGAGAACAGCTTGGACGGGCGCAATTGCAAATTCCCGAAGATCTCGGGATCGGGGTGGAACGTCACCGCCGTGCCGCGCCTGTTGGGGGCCGCCCCAATCTTCTCCAAAGCGCCTTGCGGCACGCCGCGCGAGAATTCCATCGCGTAGAGCTCACGGTTTTTCGCCACTTCGACCCGCAAGTGATCGCTCAGCGCATTGACCACCGAGGAGCCGACGCCGTTCAGAACGCCCGAGGTCTCGTAGTTGTCGCCCGAGAATTTGCCACCCGCATTGAGCGTGCAGAAAATGATCTCCAGCGCTGATTTGCTCGGGTCCTTGGGGTGCGGATCGATCGGGATGCCGCGCCCGTTGTCGCGCACCGTCACATGGCCGTTGGCATGCAGCTCAAGCTCAATCCATGTCGCATGGCCCGCCACGGCCTCGTCCATCGAGTTGTCGATGATTTCGGCCACCATGTGGTGCAGCGCCCGGTCGTCCTTACCGCCGATGTACATACCGGGCCGCAGGCGAACGTGCTCCATATCCTCCAGCACCTGAATGGACGATGCATCGTATTCGGACGCTTTCGGCGTGGCGCCGGAGAGGAGATCGGACATGGGGCGGGCCTGCTGCTGTTGCTTTTGATTAGGCGCCATTTTGACAGGCGTACGCGCGCGGGGCAATCGCCGTCGTCGCTTAATCCACAGGCAATTTGATGCCCGTGGGCTGTTTCAGGGCGATTCCCCCTTTTCGCCCGCAAGATCGCGCGCTACGCGGGCACAAACGACGCGGAGCATTGCCATGGACGCTACCCCAAATCCGACCCTGCGCGATCTGCCCGATTGGCGCTACCTGTTGCAGGACTATGATGAGTTGTACCGCTATCTGCCCGCTGGCGGCAGTGACCGTATCCGCAGCCACCAGCGCAAGGTGCGCGAAGCGATCAGCCGGCTGCTCAAGAAAAACGCGAGCGTATCGCTTCAGCCGCGCGCGGAAAAACCCGTCACAGCACATCTGCGCCGTGCGCTCGATGAAGGGCGGCAGGGCACGCTGGCGCCGGTTGTGCGTGCGCTCGACGCGGTGGAGCCCTATCTGAGCTGGCAATATGGCTATGAGAAAGTTCCAAGGGGTCTCACCAACAGCTACGCCTACGCCGAGCTTGCAGGCTCGATTGGTCCAGTGATTAGCGACGAGATCATCCTCGGCGTGGTTCTTTTCGCGCCCGGTTGCACCTATCCCGCCCATGCCCATCAGGGGATCACGGAAAGCTACGTCTGCCTTTCGGGTGCTGTTTCGGAGAACCATCAGGGCGTCTATGTGCCGGGCTCGATGATCTTCAATCCGCCCGATCATTTGCACCGCATCACCGTGGGCGACCGCGAGCCTGCACTGCTCGCCTACGCCTGGATCGGCGACAAGGCGGATCTGCACGCGCAGAAAATGGTATTTACCCGCTCGCGCAAGTAAGAGGGCACGGCAGGCGGGCGCGCCAGAGCGAAATGATCGCGGCCGCACCCGTGCGCCCATGCGGCCGCAGCCACTATCCCCGCATGCTAGATCCAGCCCAGAATCGCCTCCGCCACCGCGTCGGGCTTTTGGTGATGCAGCCAGTGATCCGCCCCCGTGATCTCGACGCGCGTAAGATCGGCGGCATAGTCCTCCAGCCCCCGCGTCGTCTGCGGCAGCAGCGCGGTATCGTCCATCCCCCAGACCAGCAGATGAGGGCAGCACACCTGTAGCCTCGATGGATCAAACGTCAGCCCCTCTATCGCCTCGCCGGGGCCGCCCAATTTCAGGGGCGACGCGCGATACCAGTTGAGCATGCCGGTCAGCCCGGCAGCATCGCGCCACGCCACCTTATAGCCATCAAGCGTCTCGCCGCTGAGCCAGTCCATGTCCATATGCGCCGAGAACAGCCCCATCAGTTTGGCAAAGTCATCCGCCGCCAGTGCTTCCTCCACGCCCGCGCGGCGCAGGTAGTGGATGTATTGCGAGGCATCGGTTTGCGGCCCGCCTTTTGCCAGCTCGCGCTGGAACGGGGCAGGGTGCACCCCGTTGAGGATAATGAGCTTCGAGACCAGTTCAGGCCGCGAGATCGCCAGCGCATAGGCCACCGAAGCGCCCCAGTCATGGCCCAGCACGAAAAGGGGCTCCTCCCCGATCAGCGCCGCAAGATCACTGACCAGCAGGGCTGTCTTATAGTGCTCCATTTCCGTCGGTCGCCAGCTTTGCCCGTATCCGCGCTGGTCGGGGGCAATGCAATGAAACCGTTCCGCCAGCAGCGGTGCGAGATCGTTCCACGCGCCCGAATACTCCGGGAAACCGTGCAGCATCAGCAGCTTCGGGGCATCCCGTTTGCCCCAGTGGCGCACGAAAAATGGCTGGTCTTGCAGCGTCACCGTTTCTGTCCAGAATTCCGCCATTCGTCTTTCCTCCCCAAGGGTCATCATTCGCCAGCCTAGGCCGAGAAACCCGCCGCGCACAATCGCGCGCCGCCCGAATGACGCGACATCATTTCGCGGCTTTCGGCCCGTGCGGTTTGAGCCTATGGAGGCGCCATGCTCAAGAACATGTCCACCCCCGCCCATATTCGCGCCATCGCCGTGTTGGGCCTGCCGCTGATCGGCGGCCATCTCGCGCAGATGGCCATCGGCGTGACCGATACGCTCATGTTGGGCTGGTACGCGGTCGAGGCGCTGGCTGCTGTCACGCTGGCCTCCACCTATTTCTTCGTTCTGTTCATCTTCGGTTCAGGCTTCGCCTGGGCGGTGATGCCCATGGTCGCGAGTTTCGCCGCTGCGCGTGACCAGACGTCGATCCGCCGCGCGACGCGCATGGGGCTCTGGCTCAGCTTCGGCTTTGGTATCACGGCGCTTGTCCCGCTCATGTTTTCCGCATCCATTCTGCGCCTGATGGGGCAGGAGGATACGGTCGTCACGCTGGGCTCTCAGTATCTCTCGATTGCAGGCTGGGGTATCGTGCCCGCCCTTTTCGTCATGGTGCTCAAAAGCTATCTTGCCGCCCTCGAGCGCACGCAGGTCGTGCTCTGGATCACCGTGCTGGCAGCGCTCACCAATGCGCTGGTCAATTACGTGCTCATCTTCGGCAACTGGGGCGCGCCGGAACTGGGCGTGGCTGGGGCGGCCATCGCATCGCTGAGCACGCAGATTGTCTCGCTCGTTGGCGTCGTCCTCTACGTGCGCCGTGCGTTGCCGGAGCATGATCTTTTCCGCCGCCTCTGGGCCGTGGACCGCGATATGATGGCACGCGTGTTCCGCCTTGGCTGGCCCATTTCGATCACCTCGCTGAGTGAAGTGGGTCTTTTCGCGGCCTCTGCCGTAATGATGGGCTGGCTGGGCACGATCGCGCTGGCAGCCCACGGCATCGCGATCCAGTTCGCTTCGATCACCTTCATGGTGCATCTCGGCCTCGCCAATGCCGCCACCGTGCGTGCGGGAAATGCCTACGGCCGCTGGGATGCGCCGCATCTGGCGCGCGGCGCGCGGATCGTCACGATGATGTCGCTTGGTTTTTCGGTCCTCACGCTCGGCTTTTTCATCCTGTTTCCAGAGTTTCTCATCAGCCTGTTCATCCGGGAAGGCGAGCCTGCCCGGGCCGAGATCCTCTCGGTAGGCGTGGGGCTGCTGCTCATGGCAGGATTGTTTCAGCTTGCGGACGGCACGCAGGCAATCGCGCTGGGAACGCTGCGCGGCGTGCAGGACACGCGCCTGCCCATGGTCTTTGCGGCGTTCAGCTATTGGATCGTCGGCGTGCCCTCGGCCTATTTGCTGGCGTTCCCGCTGGGCTTCGGCGGGATCGGCCTTTGGGCGGGGCTTGCCATCGGACTCGGCGTGGCCGCGATCCTGCTCAGTTGGCGCTTTTGGCGTACCGTCCTGCCGGGCATCGCCCGCAGGCAGCCCGCTGCCTAAGTCTCAGCCCTGATCGGTGCTCATCCGGTCCGCTTTCTTGCGGACCAGTGTGCTGCGCAGGTCGTGCATCGCCAGTAACAGCTGGTCCGTCACGGCCTCCAACTGCGCCTCGGTCGCGCGCGATTGTACCCAATGTGTCGTGGTGTTGAGGTAGTCAATCGCGCGGAAAATATCGTCGATTTCGCGGTGGGCCAGCGTGTCCGCCCGCTCCGTCATCCAGGCCTTGATCGCGTCGATATCCGCCTCCGACAAAACGCGATCACCCTGCGCCTTAATCTCGCCGTTGCGCATGTTGACCACCGCGATTTGGTCCATCTCGATACGCCGCTGGCGATTCTCGGTATCCAGGCGAAAGACGAAGGCCCCGTTTTCACGCACACGGAAGTAATACTCGGGGAGCTTGTCCGCCATGGAAGTGTTCCTTAGTTTCAGACAGTTTGCTCAACTCACCGGCAGAATGCAATCATCTGCCGGCGAAAAGGGTTCAGCTCAGGCCCGCGCAGAAATCCGTGATCCGCTTGCAGGCTTCCACCAGATTTTCGTCGGAGGTGGCATAGCTGATGCGGAAGTTGGGGCTCAGCCCGAAAGCAGAGCCAAACACCACGGCCACGCCGGTCTCCTCCAGCAGGGCGGTCGCGAAGATCTCGTCATTTTCGATCAGTGTGCCACCTTTGGATGTCTTGCCGATCAGCCCTGCAATGGAGGGATAGACGTAGAAGGCCCCTTCCGGCACGGGACACACCATCCCGTCGATCGCGTTGAGCGCTTCGACCACCAGATTACGGCGGCGCACAAAAAGCTGGTTGTGCGGCTCGATATAATCCTGCGTCCCGTTAAGTGCCTCGACAGCGGCGTATTGGCTGATGGAGCAGGGGTTGGACGTTGACTGGGACTGAACCTTGCGCATCGCGCCGATCAGCTTTTCGGGCCCGGCGGCATAGCCGATGCGCCAGCCGGTCATGGCATAGGCCTTGCTCACGCCGTTGACCGCCAGCGTGCGGTCGTAGAGCTGCGGCTCGACCTGCGCAGGCGTGCAGAACTTGAAGTCGTCATAGGCCAGATGCTCGTACATGTCATCGGTCATCACCCAGACATGGGGGTGGCGCAGAAGCACGTCGGTCAGCGCTTTGAGCTCGTCCCAGCTGTAGCCCGCGCCTGTGGGATTGGAGGGCGAGTTGAAGATAAGCCATTTGGTGTTTGGCGTGATCGCCGCTTCGAGCTGCTCGGCGCTCATCTTGAAATTCTGCTCGATCTGGCATTCCACGATCACGGGCGTGCCGCCCGCCAGCAGGACCATATCGGGATAGCTTACCCAATAGGGCGCTGGAATGATGACCTCCTCACCGGGATTCATCGTGGCGATCAGTGCGTTGTACAGGACTTGCTTGCCACCCGAAGAAACGCTGACTTGCGCGGGCAGGTAATCAAGGTCATTGTCGCGCTTGAACTTGGCACAGATCGCCTTCTTCAGCTCTGGTATTCCGTCAACAGCCGTATATTTCGTCTTGCCCGATGCGATCGCCGCGACAGCCGCATCCTTGATGTTCTGCGGCGTGTCGAAATCGGGCTCGCCTGCGCCCAGCCCGATTACATCGCGCCCGGCGGCCTTGAGCTCCTGCGCTTTGGTGGTGACGGCGATAGTGGGGGAGGGCTTTACGCGGGCAAGTGTACGGGAGAGCAGTTCCATTTCGGCCTCATTGCGCTATATAAAAGACACATCACTCATAGGGGGTGGCCCGCGGCAGTTGCAAGCGCCTTTGAGCGGCACGGCTGCACAAACACCCCGTACAAACTGGAGGACACGATGACAGATGAGCCAGACACGCCCGACACCTATACGCCCGATATGGCGACCGACTGGTATTCCCCCGAGGTCGCCACGTTCGGAGATCGTGTTTCGGCCGCGCGCGAGGCGTCTGGCATGACGCAGGCCGTGCTGGCCCGTCGTCTGGGCGTGCGGTTGGTAACTTTGCGCAGCTGGGAAAACGATGTGGCCGAACCGCGCGCCAATCGCCTCTCCATGCTGGCGGGATTGCTCAATGTCTCGATCATGTGGCTCATCAATGGAGAGGGCGAAGGGTTGAGCGGCGGCGGAGGTCCGGCGGTACTGCCGCAGGGCGCCGACGATCTGCTCTCCGAGATGCGCAGCCTGCGTGTTGAGCTGTCGCAAAGCGCCAAACATGTCGGTATGCTCGAAAAGCGCCTGCGTGCCCTGCTCAAGGAGACAAACGATGTTTGAAATGCCCCGCCCCGAACGCCCCGCGAACGAGCCGCGCGAGGTGCGCGTCAAGCGCCTCGCCATGCGCTCCATGCGGCGCGGGATCAAGGAGATGGATCTGATCCTGTCGGCCTACGCCGGGGACCGTCTGGAGGCGATGGATGCCGATGGCCTGACCCTTTACGACGACTTCCTCGATGAAAACGATCACGACCTTTATCAATGGGTCACCGGGCAGTTTCCACCCAAACCGCCATATGATGCGCTGGTTAAAGACATCCAAACCCATATTGCGCAAGGATAATTTGCTCGGCCTGCTTTTAACGAAATATTCTGTTTTTTTTGGCAATCTACGCATCAGAGCCATAAAAACCGGAGAGTAGTATGAGCATTCAAGATCCCATTGGCCTGCCAGCCAATGCGAAGATGTCCCCGCCCGAGAAAGGGTTCATGAGCGGCTATCTGGAGGCGCTGTCTCTGGTAGAGCGGCTGCACCGGCTTTTGCTAGACGTGATCAAGGACGAATTCGAGCGAGTAGGCGTGCTGGAGATCAATGCCGTGCAGGCGCTGTTGCTTTTCAACATCGGCGACAACGAGGTGACTGCGGGTGAGTTGAAAAGCCGTGGCTATTATCAGGGTAGCAACGTGAGCTACAATCTCAAGAAGCTGGTCGAGATGGGATATATGCACCATCAGCGCTGCGAGGTAGACCGTCGCTCCGTGCGCGTGCGGCTGACCGAAAAAGGCCGCTATATCCGCGATGTCGTGTCCGACCTGTTCCTACGGCACGCGGGCGGGCTTGAGGACAAGGGCGTTCTGGGCCCCGAGGGCGTGGTGGAGATCACCGCCTCGCTCAAACGAGTGGAGCGGTACTGGACCGACCAGATCCGCTATATCTACTGAAAACATCCCACCATCGAAAGATGCGGCGTCAGGCCCCTCTGCAAAGCCGCCGCATCTCTGCGCAAAGTGCGATCAGACGCGTCGCAGATTGAAATGCGGGGCGCGGCCGACTAGGCCAGACT
>JAGXHD010000103.1 GCA_024636395.1 Sulfitobacter sp. | reverse complement strand
TCGTGGTCCTGATCATTGTGCTTGGCGGCTATAGCTTCTTGTGAAATACGCGGCGCCAACAGACCACGGGCGCTGACTGACTACCCCCCTGATCGGGGGAGAAACTGAGGGACGACATGATCGGACTGGAACATTACCTGACAGTAGCTGCGACGCTTTTTGTCATTGGCATCTTTGGCCTCTTTCTCAACCGCAAGAACGTCATCGTCCTGTTGATGAGCATCGAGTTGATGCTATTGGCGGTAAACATCAACCTGGTCTCCTTCTCGAGCTTTCTTGGCGATATGGTGGGGCAGGTGTTTACGCTGTTCGTCCTCACCGTCGCGGCGGCCGAGGCTGCGATTGGTCTGGCCATTCTCGTTTGTTTCTTCCGGACCCGCGGCACGATCGCCGTGGAAGACGTCAACGTGATGAAGGGCTGAGGACATGGAACTTACACTCCTTTTCGCCCCGCTGATCGGCTCGCTTTTGTGTGGTTTCACCTGGAAAATCATCGGCGAGGACGCCGCGTGCTGGATCGCCACCGGCGGTTTGTTTCTCTCGGCGCTGCTGAGCTGGATCGTGTTCCTGACCTTTGACGGCGTGACCGAAACAGTGCCGATCCTGCGCTTCATCGAGAGTGGCTCGCTCAGCACCGATTGGGCGATCCGAATGGACCGTCTGACCGCGATCATGCTGATCGTCATCACGACTGTCTCCAGCCTCGTGCATCTCTACTCCTTCGGATACATGGCGCATGACGAGAACTTTGGTGAGGGCGTGAGCTATAAACCGCGCTTTTTCGCCTACCTGTCGTTCTTCACCTTTGCCATGCTGATGCTGGTGACCTCCGACAACCTGATCCAGATGTTCTTTGGCTGGGAAGGGGTGGGCGTTGCCTCCTATCTTCTTATCGGATTTTATTACAAGAAACCTTCGGCCAATGCCGCCGCGATCAAGGCTTTCGTGGTCAATCGGGTGGGGGACTTCGGATTCGCGCTGGGGATTTTCGCGATCTATCTGATGTTCGACAGTGTCGAGTTCAGCGTAATTTTAGCCGATGCGCCTGCGCGCGCCGAAGAGACGATGACCTTCCTGTGGCGCGACTGGCCAGCGCTCGAAATCATCGCTGTTCTGCTGTTCATCGGTGCGATGGGGAAATCTGCGCAGCTGTTTCTGCACACCTGGTTGCCTGACGCCATGGAAGGCCCCACGCCCGTGTCGGCGCTGATCCATGCCGCTACGATGGTCACGGCAGGAGTATTCCTCGTTTGCCGGATGTCGCCGATTATGGAATTTGCGCCAAATGCGATGCTGTTCGTGACGATACTGGGCGCCACGACCGCGTTTGTGGCTGCGACTATCGGTCTGGTCCAGACCGACATCAAGCGCGTCATTGCCTATTCGACCATGTCGCAACTGGGGTATATGTTCGTCGCCGCTGGCGTCGGCATGTATTCTGCGGCGATGTTCCATCTGCTGACACATGCGTTCTTCAAGGCGATGCTGTTTCTGGGCGCAGGCTCGGTCATCCATGCGATGCACCACGAGCAGGACATGACGAATTACGGCGGCCTGCGCAAAAAGATCCCTTATACCTTCTGGGCGATGATGATCGGTACCTTGGCGATTACCGGGGTGGGGATCCCGCTCACCCATATCGGTTTTGCCGGGTTCCTGTCCAAGGATGCCATCATCGAGAGTGCCTTTGGCGCGGGATCGATGTACGGGTTCTGGCTTCTGGTTCTGGCGGCTGCGATGACGTCCTTCTATTCGTGGCGCCTGATGTACCTTACCTTCTTTGGCAAGGCGCGCGGTGACAAGCATACTCATGATCATGCCCACGAGAGCCCGATGGTGATGCTGCTGCCCTTGGGAATTCTGGCGATCGGCGCTGTTTTCTCTGGCATGGTATTCTACAAGAGCTTCTTTGGCTCCGCCGAATACGTGGGCAAGTTTTACGGGATCCCGACCGCGGAGATGGCGGCGGGAGGAGAGACCACCGTAGACGGTGCGGAGGAAAACCACAGCGCAGACGGTGCCGCGGCGGAAGATCACGGCGGCGAACACCATGGGCCGAGCTTTGCCGGGCTACCCGGCGAGGGTGCGCTCTACTTTGCGCCGGACAACACGGTGCTGGAGGATGCGCACAGTGTGCCGGTTTGGGTCAAAGTCAGCCCGTTCATCGCGATGCTTCTCGGATTTCTCATGGCGACGTGGTTTTACATCTGGAATCCGACGCTGCCCGCGCGGCTGGCCAAGAACCAGCGCCCCCTCTACCTGTTTTTCAAGAACAAGTGGTATTTCGACGAGCTATACAATGCGACCTTGGTACAGCCCGCAAAGGCTCTCGGGCGTCTGCTATGGAAGCGTGGCGACGGCAGCGTGATCGACGGCGGCCTTAACGGGCTTGCGATGGGGATTATCCCGTTTTTCACTCGGCTCGCCGGTAAGGCACAGTCCGGATATATCTTCACCTATGCGTTTGCCATGGTGATCGGCATCGCAGTGCTCGTCACGTGGATGACGATGACCGGAGGAGTGAACTGATGGAAAATAATCTGTTGTCCATCGTGACCTTCATGCCCGCTTTCGCGGCGCTTATTCTGGCAGTTTTCCTGCGCGGCGAAGACGAGGCGGCGCAGCGAAATGCGAAATGGCTCGCGCTTATCACGACGACGGCTACCTTCCTGATCTCGATCTTCATCTACTTGGAGTTCGACAGTGCGAATACCGGCTTCCAGATGATGGATGAGGCCGATTGGATCATGGGGCTGAAATACCGTGTCGGCGTTGATGGCATCTCGATCCTGTTCGTAATGCTGACCACATTCATGATGCCGCTGGTGATCGCCGCGTCGTGGGATGTAACCGCGCGGGTCAAGGAATACATGATCGCGTTTTTGATCCTGGAGACACTGATGATCGGCGTGTTCGTCTCGCTCGATCTGATCCTGTTCTATCTGTTCTTCGAGGCGAGCCTTATTCCGATGTTCCTGATCATCGGGATCTGGGGAGGGGCGAACCGGATCTACGCGAGCTTCAAGTTCTTCCTCTATACCTTCTTCGGGTCTGTGCTGATGCTTGTGGCGATGGTGGCGATGTATGCCGATGCAGGCACTACGTGCATTGGCGGCTGCCCCAACAGCCTGCTTACGCATAACTTTGCGTCCGAGACGTTCCAACTGCTGGGCTTCCAGATCGTGGGCGGGATGCAGACGATCATGTTCCTTGCCTTTTTCGCCAGCTTTGCGGTGAAAATGCCGATGTGGCCCGTGCATACGTGGTTGCCTGACGCGCATGTTCAGGCGCCTACGGCGGGTTCGGTGGTGCTGGCCGCGATCCTTTTGAAAATGGGTGGCTACGGCTTCCTGCGCTTCTCGCTTCCGATGTTCCCGATGGGCGCCGAGGTCGTGGGGCCACTGATCCTTTGGATGTCCGCGATTGCGATCGTTTACACGTCTTTGGTGGCGCTGGTGCAGGACGATATGAAAAAGCTTATCGCCTATTCTTCCGTGGCCCACATGGGTTTCGTGACGATGGGGATCTTCTCGACCAATCAGCAGGGCCTCGATGGTGCGATTTTCCAGATGATCAGCCACGGGTTCATCTCTGGCGCGTTGTTCCTTGCGGTAGGCGTCATCTACGACCGGATGCACACCCGCGAGATCGATGCCTACGGCGGCCTAGTCAACCGGATGCCGGTCTACGCGATGCTGTTCATGCTTTTCACGATGGCGAATGTGGGACTGCCGGGTACGTCCGGTTTCGTTGGCGAGTTCCTGACTTTGGTGGCGGTGTTCCAGGTCAATACTTGGGTTGCGGCGGTTGCCACGACAGGTGTGATCCTGTCGGCGGCATATGCCCTGTGGCTCTACCGCCGTGTAGTGATGGGCGATCTGATCAAGGAAAGCCTGAAGGCGATTACGGATATGAACGCCCGCGAGAAATGGATTTTTGCGCCACTCGTGGTAATGACATTGTTGCTGGGGCTCTATCCCGCGCTGATCCTTGATGTGATCGGGCCATCCGTCGCGGCACTGGTTGAAAATTATGATACGGCCGTTGCCGCAGCTGACGCTGCTGTGCAAACCGCCGAAACCTCGAACTGAGGGGACACGACATGCAGAACGATATCATCCAGATTTTGCCGGAGGCCTTGCTCGCAGGCTTTGCCATTTTGGGGCTGATGGCAGGCGCCTACGGTGGCAAGGATGCGATCGCGCGCCCGCTCCTTTGGGCGACCGCCGGGGTCATGGTGGTGCTGGCGCTTCTCGTAGCCTCCGGCTCTTCCACGACAGTTTCTGCGTTCAACGGCATGTTTATTAATGACGGCTTTGCGCGGTTCTCCAAAGTCGTGATCCTCGTGTCTGCGGCTGCCGTTCTGGTGATGTCCGAGGGCTACATGAAAACGCGCGGGCTATTGCGGTTCGAATATCCGGTTCTGGTCTCGCTCAGCGTCGTCGGCATGATGATAATGGTCTCCGCCGGCGATCTGATGGCCCTTTACATGGGGCTGGAACTGCAATCGTTGGCGCTATATGTCGTGGCCTCATTGCGGCGCGACAGTGCCAAGTCGACCGAAGCGGGCCTTAAGTATTTCGTGCTGGGCGCCCTGTCGTCGGGGCTGCTGCTCTATGGTGCGTCGCTGGTCTATGGCTATGCAGGCACCACGCTGTTTTCCGGCATCATCACGACCGCACAGGCGGGCCAGACTTCGCTGGGTCTGCTGTTCGGGATCGTGTTCCTGATATCCGGCATGGCGTTCAAAGTCTCTGCCGTGCCGTTCCACATGTGGACGCCGGATGTCTATGAAGGTTCGCCCACGCCGGTAACCGCGTTCTTCGCCACGGCACCCAAGGTGGCGGCGATGGCGCTGTTCGCCCGCGTGCTGCACGATGCGTTTGGCAATGCTGTGAGCGACTGGCAACAGATAATCGCTCTCCTGTCGGTGCTGTCGATGTTCCTCGGTGCGGTTGCAGCCATCGGCCAGACCAACATCAAGCGCCTGATGGCTTTTTCGTCCATTGCGCACATGGGCTACGCTCTAATGGGCCTCGCGGCAGGCACCGCCTATGGCGTCCAAGCAATGCTGGTGTATATGTCGATCTACGTGACAATGAACGTGGGCGTGTTTGCCTTCATCTTGATGATGGAGAAAGATGGGCAGCCCGTGGTCGAGATTGCCTCTCTCAACATGTATTCCAAAAACCATCCGGGCCGCGCGCTTTCGCTTATGGTGCTTATGATCAGCCTCGCGGGCGTGCCGCCCTTCCTCGGCTTCTTCGGCAAGCTCTATGTCTTGCGCGCTGCTTATGACGCGGGACTGGCTTAGCTGGCTGTCGCCGGTGTCGTGGCCTCCGTGATAGGCGTCTATTATTATCTGCGGATCGTTTATTTTATGTACTTTGGAGAGGACAAATCCGACGCGCTTGACCAAAATCGCAGCACCTTGCTTGGCGGGTTTCTCGTTGCCTCTGCGGTGATCATGGTTGTCGGAATCTTCTCGATGTTCGGGGTCGAAGGCGCTGCCGCTTCCGCCGCAGCGACACTTGTGCAGTAGACGCCGCGATGACTGACTGGTCTGCGGGCTACACGCGGCATGTGTTCGACACACTCGATTCCACATTGGCCGAGGCTGCGCGCATGGTCCCCGACCTCAGAGGGCCAACATGGATCTTGGCGCTCGAGCAGACGGCGGCGCGCGGCAGGCGGGGACGTGCATGGTCCACGCCCCGCGGCAATTTCGCCGCAACCCTGATCATGAAGCGCACCGGCAGCCCCGCGGACGCTGCGCTGCGCAGTTTCGTGGCGAGCCTTGCTTTGCGCGAGGCCTTCGTCGCTCTGACCGGGCGCGAGGATGCATTTGCACTGAAATGGCCCAATGACGTGCTGTTGAACGGCGGCAAGGTCGCAGGCATCTTGCTGGAGACGGTCGGGGAATTTCTGGTTATCGGGATCGGCGTCAATCTTGCACAGGCACCGAGTGCTGCTCAGGTGGAGCAGGGGGCAGTAAAACCGGTGAGTGTGTTTAGCGAATTGGGTCTGACCATTGACCCGGAGGCCTTCCTCGACACGCTCGCTGCTGCGTATCACAGGCTTGAGCTGGACTACGTGACATACGGATTTTCGGCAATCCGGGCTGCATGGCTGTCGCATGCTGCGCGCCTCGGGGAGACCGTGACGGCGCGCACGATGCGTAACGAGACAGTGGGCATTTTTGAGGACGTGGATCAGAATGGCAATCTTATCCTCAACACGGCAAACGGCCGCGTGGCGATCACGGCGGCGGATGTTTATTTCTGAGCAGATAGGGAGGGCAGTTCATGCTCCTGGCAATTGATTGCGGCAACACCAACACGGTGTTTTCGATCTGGGACGGGGCTGAATTCATCGCCACGTGGCGTACCGCGACCGAATGGCAGCGGACGGCGGACCAGTATTATGTCTGGCTCAGCACGCTGATGAAACTGCGTGGCATCGAGGCGGAGATCACGGATGTGATTATAGCGTCCACGGTGCCGCGTGTCGTCTGGAACCTGCGGGTGCTGTCTGACCGGTATTTCAACACGCGCCCCATGGTCGTTGGTAAACCCGAATGCGCGCTTCCAGTAGATGTTCGGGTAGATGCCGGTACGGGAGTGGGCCCCGACCGCCTTGCCAATACGGTTGCGGGGTATGACCTGTATGGGGGGGATGTGATTGTGGTCGATTTCGGCACGGCGACCAACTTCGATGTTTCCGACAGCGATGGCGCGTATATCGGTGGGGTGATCGCGCCTGGCGTGAACCTGTCGCTCGAAGCGTTGCACAATGCTGCCGCGGCCCTGCCACACATCGACATAACGCAGCCCCAGCATGTGGTGGGCACGAATACTGTGGCCTGTATGCAATCGGGCGTATTCTGGGGTTACATCGGGCTCGTCCGTGAGATATGTGCGCGGATAAAGGCGGAGCGTGGACGCGAGATGCGTGTAATCTCCACCGGTGGGCTCGCGCCGCTGTTCCAGCAGGCCGAAGCCCTTTTTGATGAATACCGAGATGATCTGACGATGCACGGCCTGACCGTGATACATAAATATAACAAGGAATTAGTGAGCGAATGAGCACTGAAAGATTAATCTACCTTCCCCTCGGTGGTGCGGGCGAAATTGGCATGAACGCCTACGTTTACGGCTACGGAAAGCCCGGCAAGGAGCGGCTGATCGTCGTAGACCTCGGCGTGGCTTTCCCGGATATGGACACGTCACCGGGCGTTGATCTGATCATCGCCGACATCGACTGGCTGGTGCAGCGCAAAAAGCAGATCGAGGCGATCTTCGTCACGCACGCGCATGAAGACCACGTGGGCGGCATTGCCCATACCTACGACCGTCTGGGTGCGCCGATCTACGCGCGCAAGTTCACGGCCAATATCGCCAAGCGCAAAATGGCCGAGTACAACCATCCCGACGACGCCGTGACCATCGTCGGCACCTTCCCGCATCAGGTCGAGGTGGGGCCGTTCAAGGTGGGCTTCCAGCCGATCTCCCACTCCATCCCCGAAAGCTCTGCGTTGATCATCGACACGCCTGCGGGCCGTGTCGTCCATTCGGGTGATTTCAAGGTCGACCTGACGCCTGGCGTGGGCGAGCCGTTTGATCCGGCCGCGTTCGAGGAGATCGCCAAGGGCGGGATCAAGGCGCTGGTCTGTGACAGCACGAATGTATTCAGCCCTGATCCGGGCCGCTCCGAGGCATCCTTGCCCGATGCGATCACCGAGCTTGTGGCTGGGGCTAAGGGTATGGTCGTAGCGACGACGTTCGCGTCCAACGTCGCACGAGTCAAGACTTTGGCGGTTGCCGGCGAACGGGCGGGGAGGTCTATCGTTCTGCTGGGTCGCGCGATGAAGCGGATGGTTGAGGCGTCTGTCGAAGCGGGCGTACTCGCGGATTTTCCGGCCACGATCAGCCCAGAGCAAGCGCGGGATGTCCCGCGCGAGAACCTGTTGCTGCTGGTGACCGGGTCACAGGGCGAGCGGCGGGCGGCCTCCGCACAGCTGGCACGCGGCAAGTACATGGGTCTGACGATGCAGGAGGGCGATATGTTCCTCTTCTCGTCCAAAACCATTCCGGGCAACGAGAAAGGCGTGATCCACATCATGAACCAGTTTTCGGAGCTGGGCGTGGATGTGGTCGATGACACCTCGGGCAAGTATCACGTATCGGGACACGCAAACCGCCCCGATATCGAGACGTTGCACGACCTTCTGAAACCGCAGGTCGTGATCCCGATGCACGGCGAGCACCGCCATTTGCGCGAGCACGTCAAGATCGCGAACGGCAAGGGCTTTACGGGAGTGCTGGCGGTCAACGGTATGATGATCGATCTGTCGGGCAATGCCCCCAAGGTCGCGGAATATGTCGAGACGGGGCGCACCTATCTCGACGGCTCCGTGCAGGTTGGTGCGCTGGACGGTGTCGTGCGCGACAGGATCCGCATGGCGCTCAACGGGCACATGACGATCACTGTGCTGATGGATGAACAGGACGAGCCGCTGGGCGATCCTTGGGTAGACACCATGGGTCTGCCTGAAATTGGCGTGAGCAAAGCCGCGCTGATCGACGTTGTCGAGCAGGATCTGAGCCAGTGGATCGGGCGGGCAGGGGCGAAAACCCTGCGCGACGATAAGGCGCTGGACGAGGGGCTGCGCAAAGTCGCCCGCCAATCCGCCCAGAACGAGATCGGCAAGAAGCCCGAAGTGACTGTTGTGGTCAGCCGCTTGAGTTGATCCGTTCGGACCCTTTGTGAAACGAAAAAAGCCCCGCAGGAAATGCGGGGCTTTTTTCTTTATGTCGGCGGCTTAGTCTTTGGGGCGATCCGCAAAGCTTAGCTCGATAAAGCTTGGCGTGTGATCGCCAAGGCCCACGACCCGGTGGCCGCCGCGGTCGTTATTGCCCCCACGGTCATTATTGCCGTTGGAATTGTTGTTTCGCCCGCCGCGCGAGCGCGATGTGGATCGGTCGGACGTGTCGGAGTTCTCCTGCATTTCGGCCTTCGGAGCGGTCTGTTTCGGCTCTGGTGCTGCCTCGCGTTTGGGCTCAGGCTGTTGCAAGTCCTTAGGGGCTTCCATAGCGCGGGAATTCGACTTTGGCGGATCGGATCTGCGCGGAGCATCTGCGGCGCGTTCTGCCAGCACTGCGGTTTCCGCATTTGGCGTATCCTGCTGAGGAGTGTCGTCAGATTTACGGCTGCGCGAACGAGAGCGCTTTGGCCGATCTATTTTTTCGTCCTTTTTGGTCTCCTGCGCAGGCTTCGCATCCCCTGCCGGAGCATCACCGCCCAGCGGATTGTCCAAGCGCGGAATGGTCTTTTGCACCAGTCGCTCGACATCCTCGAAGTTCTTCTCGTCGCGCGGGACGCAGATCATGATCGCCTTGCCATCGCGCCCCGCACGGCCCGTACGGCCGATCCGGTGCACGTAATCTTCCGCGTGGCTTGGCACGTCGAAGTTGAACACATGGCTCACGGCGGGCACGTCGAGACCGCGCGCGGCCACATCGGAGGCCACCAGGAACCGCAAATCGCCCGCGCGAAACCCATCGAGCGTGCGCGTCCGCTGGCTTTGCTCCAGATCGCCGTGTATGGGTGCGGCATCATAGCCATGCTTTTTCAATGATTTGGCGACTTCATCCACATCCATCTTCCGGTTGCAGAAGATGATTGCGTTCGTGCATTTCTCGCCTTCGGCGTCGATGAGCGCACGCAGCACGTTGCGCTTCTCGGAGGCTTCGCGGTCTTTGCGGGAGGCTTTGAACATAAGCACCCCTTGGGTGATGTTCTCTGACGTGGTTGCTTGACGTGCAACCTCGACCCGCGCGGGGTTGCTCAGGAATGTATTGGTGATCCGCTCGATCTCTGGCGCCATAGTGGCGGAGAAGAACAGCGTCTGGCGGGTAAAGGGTGTGAGGCCGAAAATCCGCTCGATGTCGGGGATAAAGCCCATGTCGAGCATCCGGTCCGCCTCGTCGACGACCATGACCTTAACGTCCGTGAGGATCAGCTTGCCGCGTTCATGGTGATCTAGCAGGCGGCCAGGCGTCGCGATGAGCACGTCCACGCCCTTGTCGATGAGCTTATCCTGTTCCTTGAACGACACGCCACCGATCAGCAGCGCCTTGGTCAGCTTGAGGTGTTTTGCATAAGTGTCAAAATTCTCAGCGACCTGTGCGGCGAGTTCGCGTGTCGGGCACAGCACCAACGAGCGCGGCATGCGCGCGCGCGCGCGGCCTCGGGCCAGTTGGGTGATCATCGGCAACACGAAGCTCGCGGTTTTACCGGTACCGGTCTGGGCGATACCAAGCACGTCGCGTCCTTCGAGGGCAGGTGGGATCGCGCCCGCCTGAATCGGTGTGGGCGTGTCGTATCCGGCCTCTTCAATTGCTTTGAGGACCTTGGGGTTCAGGTTCAGTTCAGAAAATTTTATCATGTGTATCCGTTAGTTGCGGACACTCATATGGCCCGCGGCAGCATCTATATCGGCCCGCATGGCCCAAGGGGCGGCCCCTGCCGCGACATATCTGAGACAGCACTTAGCAAGTTGCGCCCGCAGCGTCAAATACTTGCGAAGGCGGGGAAATGTTTGGCCAGAGCTATGTCGAACGGGAA
Source organism: Sulfitobacter sp. (assembly GCA_024636395.1). GTDB lineage: Bacteria > Pseudomonadota > Alphaproteobacteria > Rhodobacterales > Rhodobacteraceae > JAGXHD01. The sequence continues at coordinate 8,953 of JAGXHD010000103.1, read as the reverse complement.
GCTCGCGTGGCGCAGCATTCCAAGATGCGCCAGTCGTGCCCGCAGGGCGGGCGTGTCGGCGCAGACCTCGTCGAAAAAAGCACGCAGGCCTACTTCCCCTTCCTCTTCAAAAAGCAGCGCAAAAAGCTCGTGCATGTTTATCCCGCCGCGGTCGCGGCTGCGCGCAGGGCCAAGATTGGCGCGGTAGGAGCCCTCGCGGTGGCGATAGGCGAAATGCGCGTACCAGCTCTCCCAATCGTTGGCGTGGAAATGGGCCAGATCTATCTGTGGCATCTCGATGTGGTTGGGGTTTGTCTCCCCGTCCAGAAACGCATTGTGGATGCGAAATTTGAGGCCTTTGATCCCGGTGCGCACGAAGATCTTACCCGCGATATGGCTCAGAAACCCGCCCTTGAGGTGTTGCCCGAACGTAGGATAGAGCGCGGCGACGGTTTTTTCGCGTTGTTTGCCTGCGGGGATAAAGGCTTTGAACGCCGCACCACTCTGGGGATCGCTGCCCGCCAAAAGCTCCATCGGTCGCACGCGCGCGCATTGGATCTCCGGCGGTAGCGCCGCAAGATGGGACGCAATCCGGCCATCGGAGACAAGAAACTCGTCCACATCCATATGCATAAGCCAGTCGAGATCCTTGGCGCGCTTGTACGCGCGGGTCGCGTTGAAGGTCTGGCGCGGCTGGTGCATGGCGGGGCGGTTGCCGTTGTTGTGCCTGTCCCAATAGCCGTCATCGGTGCGGACAACTCGGGTCTGGGGGTGGTTTTGCAGCGCTTTTTTGGCCTCCGGGCAGGGCGCATCCAAGTAAATGTAGATGCGGTGCGCGCCAAGCTCGAGATGATAGGCTGCAAAGCGCAGGATCGTGAGGGCATCGGCCTTGACCGTAGCAACGATGCCCCATGTGGTCATCAGACCATCATTTCCTTGGTCGCGGTGAGTGTGACATCTGGATAGTCGCGGTCGACGCGGTCAATGTCCCACTGGAGGCGTGTCAGATAGACGATATCGCCGTCGTGATCATGGGCAATGTGCTGTTTGTTGGCCTCGGTGAATTTATCCACCGCTGCGCGGCTGCCGGCGACCCAGCGCGCGGACGTGAACTGCGATGGCTCGAAGCGCACGGGCAGGCCGTATTCCAGCTCGATGCGGCTGGCCAGCACTTCGAATTGCAGCTGGCCTACGACGCCGACCACGAAACCGGAGCCGATGGAGGGTTTGAACACTTTCGCAGCGCCTTCCTCGGCAAATTGCATCAGGGCCTTTTCGAGGTGTTTGGATTTGAGCGGATCACCCGCGCGGACGCCTTGCAGGAGCTCCGGTGCGAAAGACGGGATGCCAGTCACACGGATCGCTTCGCCCTCGGTCAGCGTATCGCCGATGCGCAGCTGGCCGTGGTTGGGAATACCGATGATGTCGCCTGCCCAGGCCTCCTCTGCCAGTTCGCGGTCGGCAGCCAGGAACATCACGGGGCTCGCGATGCTCATCACCTTTTTGGTCCGCACATGGGTGAGCTTCATGCCGCGCTCGAAATGCCCCGAAGCAAGGCGCACGAAAGCTACGCGGTCACGGTGCTTGGGGTCCATGTTAGCCTGCACCTTGAACACGAAGCCCGTGACGTTCTTCTCTTCCGGCAGGATCTGGCGCGGCTCTGCTTTCTGGATCTGCGGCTCAGGGCCGAAAATGGCGATCCCGTCCATCAATTCCTTGACGCCGAAGCTGTTGATCGCGGAGCCGAACCAGATCGGCGTGAGCGAGCCTTCGGCCATGAGCGCAGGGTCGAGCGGTGGCATCAGCTCGCGCACCATCTCCAGATCCTCCTTGAGCTTCTCGAGCAGGTTGGCGGGCACGTGCTCGGCGAGTTTGGGATCGTCCAGCCCCTCGATCTTGATACTCTCGGCCACTTTGTTGCGGTCTGCGCGGTCCATCAGCTCCAGCCGGTCGCGCAGGATGTCGTAGCAGCCCACGAAATCGCGACCCACGCCGATGGGCCAGCTCGCGGGGGTCACGTCGATGGCGAGGTTTTGCTGGATTTCGTCGATGATTTCGAACACATCGCGGCTCTCACGGTCCATCTTGTTGCAAAACGTCAGGATCGGCAGATCCCGCATCCGGCAGACTTCAAACAGTTTTTGGGTCTGGCTCTCGACCCCCTTGGCGCCGTCGATCACCATGACGGCTGCATCTACCGCCGTCAGCGTGCGGTAGGTATCTTCCGAGAAATCCGAGTGACCCGGTGTGTCCACCAGATTGAAGCGGTAGTTCTTGTCGCGGCCCTGATAGTCGAACGACATGGCGGAGGCGGACACGGAAATCCCGCGATCCTTTTCCATTGCCATGAAGTCCGACCGCGTGCGCCGGGCCTCGCCCTTGGCGCGTACTTGGCCCGCCATCTGGATCGCACCGCCGAAGAGCAGGAACTTTTCCGTCAGCGTGGTTTTTCCTGCGTCGGGGTGGCTGATGATCGCAAAGGTGCGGCGACGCGCGATTTCCAGCGGCAGATCAGGGCGATTATTAGGGGCATCCAACATGTTAGGGCTCATTCCTGATCGTGTTTAGGCGTGTGGCACACTTAAACGATTGCGCCACCGATTTCGCCCGTACTCATACCCTACACAGGCCCAGAGGCAAGGCTCAGCGGCTCGATGCTTTCTTCAGCAGACCGGCGGCATCCGGGCGCTTGAGCAGACCCTCGTTCACGTCGAGCCCGGCATGGGGCAAATCGGAATGGCCGGGGATATGCGCCCCGAGGCTCCGGGCCATATCCTGCGGCAGCACGGGACGGGTGCGGCTTGTGATGAGCATGCTTTCGGCAGCAATGCCTTCAGCATAGATGATCTGGTGGCTGTCGAATAGGAGCTGGAAGTAATCGACAAACCCCCCCTCATCCACTGTCACCGATGTGCCATTGACCAAATGCCGCGCCTTGACCAACAGCTCGGCGCGGCCTGCACCCAGCTCGTCCGTCCGCTGATAGATAAACAGGCGGTGATCGCGGCTCACAAGCAGATCTGCGGTGTTGTTGAGCGTGCCTGCGGCGATGCGGATGGGCGCGAATTCTCCCACCGCACGGGTGGTAGAGGTGCCGATCCAGCGCAGGGTTTGCACGCCGTCGTCGCGGGTCAGGATCCGGTCGCCTACGCTGAGGTCTTCCACCGGCTGCTGCGCGCCCGATGCCATGGTGATCTGGGTGCCGCGCGTGAAGCTGACGCAGGCAACCTGCGCAAATTTGCTGTGCGCCGCGTCACGGTCGATGCCCACAAGCCGGTATTCCGATTTGGCGCGCAGCGCGCTGAAGGGCAGCAGGTAAATTTCCGCGATGTCGCCCTGCGCATCTACCTCTACCATCAGCAAAGCATCCGATATTGCCCCATCGGATGACATGAACGTGAGCGCGCAATCCAGATGTACCTCTGCGCCCGGTGTTCCGATCATCGTATCCGGGTCGATGCAGAAACTGGCATCGTCGCGCGCCACCAGTGACAGGCGCGCGGGCACGGCGTCGAAATCGAGCGCGTAGACATCATCGAGGATCAATTCGCTCGCGAAGGAGATCACATCGCCCATATTTGCCCCATCCGTGACGCGGATCTGGCCTGCGACAAAGACCGGTACACTGGTGGATGAAAGGGAGCCTGTGGACATCTGCGGAGGCCTTTAAGTGTCTGCTTTTACGCTGTGCTATCCTAGAATTATGGCGGGTTGCGGTCAATGGAGAGGTGTTTTGCTGGCGCCCCCCTCCGCCGTGCGATAGCACTAGGCCGAACAATCAAGGAGTTTTGAAATGGATCTGGGTATCAAAGGAAAACGCGCGCTGGTCTGTGCCTCGTCCAAGGGCTTGGGTCTCGGCTGTGCCGAGCATCTGGCAGCGGCGGGTGTCGATCTGGTGATGAATGCGCGCGGGGTTGATGCACTGGAGGCGTCGGCGGAGCGGTTGCGCAGCACCTACGGGGTCGAGATCGTCACTGTGGCAGCGGACGTGGCGACGCAAGAGGGTCAGGCAAAAGTGATCGCGGCCGCGCAAGGCGTCGACATTCTGGTCAACAACGCAGGTGGTCCCCCTCCGGGCATGTGGACCGATTGGGACCGCGAGGATTTCATCAAGGCGCTGGATGCCAATATGCTGGCCCCCATCGCATTGATCAAAGCGCTGGTGCCGGGGATGATGGACCGCGGCTGGGGCCGGGTGGTCAATATCACCTCGAGTTCGGTGCGCGCGCCCATCGGCGTGCTGGGGCTGAGTAACTCTGCGCGCACAGGGCTTACAGGTTATGTGGCCGGAACCTCGCGTCAGGTTGCGGGTAAGGGGGTCACGATCAACAATCTGCTGCCCGGTATCCACGCGACCGATCGCGCCGATGCGCTTGACGGCAGTGTGGTCAAGGCAAAGGGGATCACGTTGGAAGAGGCACGCGCCGCCCGGTCCGCCACGATCCCGGCAGGCCGCTATGGCACTAGCGATGAGTTCGGCGCGGCCTGTGCGTTCCTATGCTCCAAGCACGCAGGCTTCATCGTGGGCCAATCCATCTTGCTCGATGGCGGAGCCACCAACATCACCATGTAAAGGTGAGGTGATCACATTTGCGCGGGCTGCGGGGTTTGTCCTTGGCGGCCCGTGCAGGCTTGGGCTAGCTCTGCGGCACGTTATTCGTTGAAAAGGTCCGCCCATGTTTCCCGTACTTCTGATTGTCGTTTTCGGGGCGATACTGCTCGTCTCTTTGCTCGCCGCGCCGCGCCGTGCCAGCATCGAAGGATTTTTCGGCGGGCAGACCGCCGGGGGCCGCGCGCCTGGCCTCTGGGTGCTGGTGCTGATTCAGGTCACCACATGGATCTTCGCGCGCAGCCTCATGAACGCCGCGATCCTTGGCTACTATTACGGGATCATGGGCACGCTGGCCTATGCGGCCTATTACGGCTCGTTCCTTACGGGCGGATTTATCGTGGGGCGCTTGCGCGAGACCGGAGCGGGTTCAGTGCAGGATTGGATCGGCGCGCGGTTCGGGCGGCGCGGCAATGGCTGCTACAACTTCGTGATCGCTCTGCGCCTGCTGTCGGAAGTCTTTGCCAACCTCGTGGTCGTCGGGCTGATCTTCAATGCGGTTCTGGAGGGCAGCGGCACCACGGCGATCTGGATCGTGGCCGTGCTCGGGCTTGCCTATTCCGCTTGGGGCGGGCTTTCGGCGGCGCTGCGCACGGATGTGGTGCAGATGCTGGTGTTTTTGGTCGTGTTCGGTGTGGCCTTCGTGGCGCTGGTGACGGGCCCTGCCTTCGATCTTGGCGCTGTCCTCACTGCACCGGGCACAGCAGGCAGCTATAATGGCTGGATTCTGCTGGGCGTGGCGGCCTTGCAAGTGTTCAGCTATCCCGCCCATGATCCGGTGATGATGGACCGGGGGTTCATCGCGGATCCCGCCACCACGCAGGCATCTTTCCTCCACGCCTTCTGGATCAGCACGCTGTGCATCATCGGCTTTGGCTTTTTCGGAATACAGGCAGGTCTTGTCGGGGCCGTCTACGAGGGCGAGTTGATCGGGACATGGGCCACGATGTTTCCGGCATGGATTTTTGGACTGCTGATGATCTCGCTTCTGGTGTCGGCTCTGAGCACGCTCGATTCCGCCCTGTCCTCCGCCTCCCGGCTGGTCGTGGAGGAGGGGGGCATGCCGCGCACCCTCGCATCGGGGCGGATCGTGATGGTGGTGTTCATGCTGGCGGGCACGCTGCTGACGCTGTGGGGCAACGCGACGCTGTTCGACGCCGTGGCGGTGAGCGGGACCGCATCTATGTTTCTTACCCCGGTGCTTGTTGTGGGGCTGGTGATGGGGCGGCAGATCGAACTTTGGGCCTATCTGGCTGCCTTTAGTGCCGCGATGCTGGGCTCGTTCGTTTATCTGGCGCGGGATTGGGATGCGGTCGCCGTTTGGCTAATGGCGGGCCACAAATACGAGCAATTGCTGCTCATCTGTATCTGCGTTCTGGTCACCGGGTTTGCTGCGGTACTTGCAGGCGCGCGGGCGCGCTGATAGCTCCTACCCGACAGAAATGATCGGATAAGCCAGTCATGCAAGACCAGACACCGCGTCTCGAAATTCGCAACCTGCGCCGCAGCTTCGAGGGCCGCGCTGTGGTCGATGATGTGAGCCTCAAGATCATGCCGGGGCAGGTGACCTGCCTGCTGGGACCGTCGGGCTGTGGCAAATCCACGACCCTGCGGATGATCGCAGGCGTCGAAATGCAGGACAGCGGCACGATCCATGTGGATGGCAACCTGATTTGCGATACCGTGTTCCGAGTACCGCCGGAGCGGCGCGAGATCGGCCTCATGTTTCAGGATTTCGCTCTTTTCCCGCACCTGAGTGTGGCCGATAACGTGGGCTACGGTCTCAAAGGCAACAAGGCGTCCAAGCGCACGCGGGTGGTCGAACTGCTGGAGCGGGTGGATCTTGGCCGGTTTATCGACGGCTACCCGCACCAACTCTCGGGTGGCGAGCAGCAGCGTGTGGCGCTTGCCCGCGCGCTCGCTCCACGCCCACGTATCATGCTGATGGACGAGCCGTTCTCAGGCCTCGACAACCGCCTGCGTGACGGCATCCGTGACGAGACGCTGAGCATCCTCAAGGAAGAAGATACCGCCGTGCTGCTGGTCACGCATGAGCCGGACGAGGCGATGCGCATGGCCGACGAGATCGCCCTGATGCGCGACGGCAGGATCGTACAACAGGGCGCGCCCTACAACGTTTATACACGTCCCATCGACCGCGCCGCCGTCTCATTCTTCTCGGACGCCAATGTCGTGCACGCGGACGTGTCGGGCGCGCTGGCGCATACCCCTTTCGGCCGGTTCCTGGCACCCGGTGTGCCCGACGGCACGGCGGTGGATATCGTCTTTCGCCCCCAGCACGTGCGAATTGATTTTGACCGTGCGGGCAAGGGGCCGCTGCCCACGGCCGCCGACGGCACCCCCGCGCGTGCCGTGGTGGAGCGCGCGCGCTTCATGGGCAACGAGAGCCTCGTGGAATTCCGCATGGACCACGACAATACGACGATCAAAGCAACCGTACCCAATGTTTTCATGCCCTCTGCAGGAACGGTCATGTGGCTGACGATCCGGCGGGACAAGTGTTTTGTGTTCAGTGCGGGCAAAGGGGAGATTTCGTAGTGCAAAAGCTTTTGGTGGAATTCGGGATGGGGACATCCCTGCGGCGCGGGGATTATACGCAGGCTGCCAAACGCGCCGTGCAGGATGCGCTGTGGCACAACTCGATCAATCTTGCGGAGCTGTTCGGCTTCGACAAGTCCGACATGCGGATCACGCTTGATGTCGGCGTGCAGGACCCCGGTGCCGTCGATGCCGATGTTTTGCGCGCGGTATTTCCCTACGGCGACGTGACCGTGAACATCGTGAAGGGTGGCCTCGACATTGCGCGGCCCGAGGGCACGGGCAACCCTACGATCATGGCCAATGTGGTTTTGTCCGTGGGCTTTGACATGGAGAAGCGGAATGGATGAGCGCCGCGTGATCATCGAGATGGGCATGGGAAACGACCTGCACGGGATGGACTACACCAAGGCCGCCACGCGCGCGATCGAGGACGCCTTGCGCCACTCCTCGCTGCCGCTGTTCGGGGTGCTCGATCTGCCGCATGATGCGATGCGGGTCTCCGTGACGGTGGGCGTGCAAAAACCGGAAGCGCTCGATCTTGATGCACTGCGCGCCGTCGTTCCGCGCGGACGTGCAGAGGTTGTGGCCGTGTTTGGCGGGCTGAATGTGGATGCGAATGGTGAGACGATTGTGATCGCGCAAGCGAGCGTTGAAGCGTTCTTGCCCGCGCAATCAGGTTGGGCCCTAAAGGGCTAGCGTTTGAAATCGGCCAATGCGGTGCCAGCCTCGTCGGTGAACAACTGCGGGAGGGCTTCGGCGGTGGTGATCAGGTCGAGACGGAAGATATGGTGCGCAGTGCGCGCTTCGCACCACGCCGTCAGCGTCCAGACACGGCTCCAGTACTCCAAAAGCAGGGGCCTCACGGTGCTGGAGGTCACGGCACCGTCGGTGGAGGTGTAGGTGATCCGGACCTTCTGCCGCGCCTTGATTGCGGCGCGCAGGGTCGGCATCAGGGCAAAGCCGCGCGCCGCATCGGCAAAGGGTGCTGCGGCGAATTTCCACGCGTCGGCTTCATCAAGGGCTGTTTGGGGCAGAACCGCGTCGATCTTGTCCGCCAGACTTTCTGCGGCAGCTTTCAGCGCGGGGTCGGCCACTTCAGCGGCGATCGCGAGCCCGAGATTGAGCGCTTCGAGTTCTGCAGCCGTAAGGGTCAGCGGCGGCAGGGTAATGTGCGGCGGCAGGCGGTATCCTATACCGCGCGCGCCTTCCACGGGGATCCCGGCCGCGGCGATCCGGTCCATATCGCGGTACACGGTGCGGACGCTCACGCCCGTGCGCTTGGCCAGCGCCTGCGCGGTGTTCAACTCACCATCGCGCAGGATGTGCAGTATATCGAAGAGGCGGTCGAGATTGGCCATGCAACTGACATAAACCTGTCAGTTGCGCACTGCAAGCGGGCGTGGAGCGCGGATAATGCCGCCTGATGGGGCCACAAACCCGTGTTTGGCATTTTTGCGTTGCGGCAAAATTGCTATGCGTCGTTCGACAGCGCTCCGTTCAGGATGTGCGATTGGGTTTGATAGGAGAAAAGACATGCTCAACAATATTGGTTTGCCGGGTCTGCTGCTGATTGCAGTTGTAGTTTTGGTGCTGTTTGGCCGGGGTAAGATCTCCTCGCTCATGGGCGAAGTGGGCAAGGGCATCACAAGCTTTAAAAAAGGCATCAACGAGGGCGAAAAAGAGCTTTTGGACGATAAGGCCGACGACGTGGCCGATGTGCCCCAGCCGGATATCGAGACCAAGACCAAGGACAAGGTGTAACCTCCGATGTTCGATATTGGCATCTGTCTCTTATACACATCT
>JAGXHD010000102.1 GCA_024636395.1 Sulfitobacter sp. | reverse complement strand
TCATCTTACTCATCGGGCAAACTCCTGCCATGCGGGTCCGTAGGATTCATCGGCTTTCTGGGGGGAGAGAAAACCCGCAGCCACGTCGCGCGCGACAGCTTCTGCGCCACGCGCAGAAGGCGCTCCGTATCCACCGCCGCCCGGCGTCTCCAAACGGACGGATTGCCCTTGTTTGAGACTGATTCCCACCATCTTCGAGGCCATGGGTGGAACGTGCCAGCCATCATCCTGCTCGTAGCTAAATATATTGAGCGCCGCGTCACCGCCGCCTGCGACGCCTGTCGGGGCGTAGCGTCCGCGTTCGCCGAACAGGAACGCTTTCCCACCATTCTCCTCCAGCACTTCGATCTCATAGACTGCGCCCATGCCGCCGCGATGCGTGCCTGCGCCCGCGCTGTCGGGGCGCAGGGCCCATTGCTTGAACATCACAGGGTAGGCGGCCTCGAGAATCTCCATCGGCGGGATGGTCGCGGTAGAGATTGGCGCGTTGCCGTGGTTGAGCCCGTCACCATCGGCGGAACCGCCGTGTCCGCCGCCGTAAAAGCTGAACATGACCCAAGGCTTTCCATTGCTTCGGGTACCGGAAATCGACAGAGCGTTGATGGTTCCATAGGCATTGGCCACGACGCGCTCTGGTGCGGCACCGGCGGCGGCTGCGAAAATGACGTCGATCATGCGCAAAATAGTCTCGGTATAGCCGCCAACCGGGGCAGGGAAGGGGGCCGACAGCAGGGAGCCCTCGGGGATTTTTACCGTGATGGGCCGCATCACGCCGGAGTTGGCGGGCAGCGCGGGGAAGATATGCTTGATCGCTACATAGGCGGTCGCCACGGCAGTGGGCAGCGCGATGTTTACCGGTCCTGCACAGCGCGGCGCGGTACCCTCGAAATCGAGCGTCATGGTATCGCCGGAAATCTCAAGTGCGACAGTGATCGGGAGCGCCACATCGGTGATCCCGTCATTGTCGAGATAGTCGGTCGCGGTCCAGCGGCCATCGGGCAGGGTGGTCAACTCTGCGCGCATCAGTGCCTCTGCACGGTTTTGCAAAGCATCGAGCCCCGCGCGTACGGTTCCGGCGCCGTATTCATCCAGCAGTTCGTCCATCCGCCGCACGCCAAGGTCGAGCGCGCCCAACTGCCCGTTTAGATCGCCCTGCGCGGATTGCGGCAGCCGCGTGTTGCGCATCAGAATGTCGATGATATCGGTCTGGATCACGCCTGCACGCGCCAGCCGCACGGGGGGCAACACGAAAGCTTCCTGAAACGCATCGGTCGCGGCGGGATTGTAATTGCCCGGCACTGCGCCGCCCACATCGTGCCAGTGCCCGACCGAGGCGAGATAGCAAAAGAGCGCGCCATCGTGATAATAGGGTCTGACAAGGCGCATATCGCTCAGATGGGTGCCGCCGATATGGGCATCGTTGAAAATGTAGATATCGCCATCCGCAAGATCGCCATTCTCCGCGGCCTTGTCGATCACGGCTTTGACCGCGAAACTCATCACGCCCACAAAAATTGGCAGACCTGACTTGCCCTGCACCAGCGTGTCGCCCGAAACGGCGTGGTAGAGACCGTGGCTCGCGTCATGCGCCTCAGCGATGATCGGGTTGAACGCGGCCCGAAACAGGGTCGCATCCATTTCATCGGCAATCTGCTCCATCCGGCCGGCCAGAACGGCCAGCGTGATAGGATCAATCTCTTGGCTCATATTGCCCCTTTAACCTCTGCAATGTCGTTCCAAACGTCCTGCCGCGTGAGCAGCCCTGCCGTTACTTCGAACCGGTCAATGAAACGGATGCCGCCGAAGGGCGTGCCATCCGGCCATTCCCCCGACAGTGTGCCGCGACAGTAGACGACGGCGTGCGCGCCTTGCGATTGCAGCGCGTCGAAGCCTTCATATGTTTTGGTAACAAAGCGGTAGCGCGGGGCAGCCCAGTCGATAAGCTCGGTCAGGCTGTGCATCGCTTGTGTGCCCGGAAATGTCATGCAAAAGCCCGCGCCAAGCATTGCTTGTGCTGCCTCAAGATCCCGCGCCTCCATTGCAGCAAGAAATTCCCGCACGGTGTCGGAGGGGCAGGGCAGGGCAGGGGCGGGTGTGCGGTGCTGGCGCCCGCGCATGTATCCGCTCACGGGCATCTCGTGGATTATCACGGTGACGGCTTCGGGCGGGGCAGGCACCACGATCCGCACCGCATCCGTGAGCGCCTCGCACAGGCGGCTCTGATCCGCAGCGCTGTAGCCTTCCAGCACATGAAGTTCAATGACCGGCATCCCGCACTCCCCTTTAGCTGTATTTTTTGTAATACAGATTATTAAGCAGGCATAGAACAATTATTTCAAGATCAAAGATACAGATTTCTTGCAATTGCGCAAAACGGTTGTAGGCTCGCAAGTATTGCAAAGGGTACGGGGGCATATGACAGTCAAAGCCGGAGATCAGTCCAGCAGTACTCTCCCGGAGGGGGGTAAGGCGCGCCGCGTCTATTTGCAGTTGCTCGATGGCATGACGCGTGGCACCTATCCCGATGGCGCGGTGCTGCCGGGGGAGCAAAAGCTGGCGGCGCTTCTGGATGTGTCGCGGGTCACGGTGCGCCGTGCTTTGGATGTGCTGGAGGCCGAAGGGCGGGTCAAGCGCCGCGCAGGGGCCGGTACCACGGTATGTGCGGGTGGCGCACGCCCCTCGATGGCGGCGGATTTCACGACATTGATGCCGCAGGTCGTACAGATGGGGTATGAGACGACGGCGCGCCTGCTGTCGTTCAGCTATGGCGTACCTCCTGCCGTGGTGGCCGCTGCGATGCGCATTGCGCCACAAGCCAATGTACAGACCGCTGTGCGTCTGCGGCTGGTCGAGGAGCAGCCGTTTTCGCATCTCACCACCTATGTGCCCGAAGCGATCGCGCAGAATTATACCGAGGCCGAGTTGGCGACGACGCCGCTTTTCCGGCTGCTGGAGCGCTCGGGCGTGAAGGTGGAGACAGCGGACCAGAGCGTAAGCGCCACACTTGCTTCACCCGAAGTGGCCGGGCATCTGGGTTTGAGCGTGGGTGCGCCTTTGTTGTCGCTTAACCGCGTGGTGCGCGACGGGCAGGGCAGGGGTGTTGAATATCTTGCCGCTTTGTATCGCCCGGATATGTTCCGGCTGGAGATGAGCCTGAGCCGTGTGGGCGCGGGAGACGCGCGGCACTGGGCGCCGGTGGTTCATGCGGGCCGGGCAGAGGCGGCTGAATGAGTGCGCCGATGACATTGCTGGACAAGCTCTGGGATGCACACGAGATCCTACAGCGCGATGATGGCACCTCGCTTTTGTGGGTCGACCGGCATCTGGTGCACGAGGGCTCTCATCACGCGTTCGCCAAGCTGAAGGAGCGGGGCAAGGCTGTATCGAATCCTGGGCTGACCTTCGGTGTAGTCGATCATTATGCGCCCACGCGCGGCGGAGCGGTCGCACCTGACATCGAGCGGATGATGGTGACGCTGGGGGAGAACGCGCGTACCCACGGCATCAGGCTGTTTGATCTGATGGACCCTGGACAGGGCATCGTGCATGTGATCGGGCCCGAGCAGGGGCTGACCCTGCCGGGACTTCTGATCAATTGTGGCGACAGCCATACCTCGACCCACGGGGCCTTCGGCGCGCTGGCGTTTGGCGTCGGTGCGACCGAAGTGGCGCATATTCTGGCGACCCAGACCATCTGGCAAAAGCGGCCGCGGGCGATGCGGATCCGGTTTGATGGCGTGTTGCAGGCCGGTGTGACGGCCAAGGATATGGCGCTGCACTGGATCGCCCTTCTGGGGTCGGACGGCGCGCAGGGGCATGCGGTCGAATATGCCGGGAGTGCTGTCGAAACGTTGAGCATGGAAGCGCGGATGACCCTGTGCAATTTGAGCATCGAGGGCGGCGCGCGAATGGGCATGGTGGCGCCCGATGCCGTGACGTTCGAGTATCTGCGCGGGCGGCCATTCGCGCCGTCAGATTTCGATGCGGCTGAGGCCGATTGGCGCGCGCTAAGCTCTGACGCGGAGGCCGCATTTGACCGCGAGGTACACATCGATGCCGGCGATATAGCACCCACCGTGACTTGGGGCACGTCGCCGGAGGAGGCAGCACCGATCACGGCGCGGGTGCCCGCGCAAGATAGCCTCGGCAGCAAGGCCGCGCATGCGCGCGCCTCTCTTGACTATATGGGGCTGGAGGCGGGCACGCCGCTCGACGGTGTGACGGTTGATCAGGTGTTTATCGGATCGTGCACCAATGGCCGGATCGAGGATCTGCGCATGGCGGCCAAAGTGCTGGCGGGACGGCGCGCGCGGGTGCCCGGGCTCGTCTCGCCCGGATCTTCGCGGGTGAAGCGACAGGCTGAGGAGGAGGGTCTGGCGCAGATCTTCACCGACGCGGGGCTTGAATGGGCCGGGGCGGGATGCTCGATGTGGGTAGGTATGAACGGCGATCTGGGGGAGAGCGGCAAGCGCTGCGCGTCTTCGACGAACCGGAATTTCAAAGGACGGCAGGGACGTGGCGCGCGCACCCATTTGATGTCGCCGGCCATGGTCGCCGCGGCGGCAGTGGCCGGGCATCTGACGGATGTGCGCCCGATGCTGGAGGGGCGGGGATGAGCGGCTGGAGCGAGCTGAGCGGCGATGCCGTGGCGCTGCGTGGCGCTAACATCGACACGGACCAGCTGATCCCCGCGCGCTTCATGTCGCAGCCGCGGGCGGATGGCTACGGCGGCTTTCTGTTGCACGATGTGCGGGTGGGTGATGAAGGCCATCCGCTCAACCATCACGCGCCACAGGTGTTGATCGCGGGGCGTAATTTCGGCAGTGGCAGCAGCCGGGAAGCAGCTGTCTACGCGCTTGTCGATTTCGGTGTGCGCGCGGTGTTTGCGCCCAGCTTTGGCGATATCTTTGCGGGCAATGCCGTCAACAACGGATTGCTCGCGGCCCAGATCGACGAAGAGCTTTGCGCCGCCCTGATGGAGGCGCTGGGGGATGGGGCAGGAGCCGCGCGGGTGGACCTTGCAGCCGGGTGCGCTGCAATCGCCGGACATGACTTCGATTTCACGCTCGACCCTGTACGCCGCGAAAAGCTGGTGAACGGTTGGGACGATATAGATCTGACGGGCCAGCATATGGATAAGATCACCGAGTTTTGTGGCGCACGATTTGCGGCACATCCGTGGGCGATGCCCACACCACAATGACCAAAATGGACGTGTAAATGCGTCTCTAACCCAGGGAGAAGAACAAATGAAACATACGATCCTCGGCGGCATCCTCGCCACGACTGCACTGGCCGGGACGGCCTACGCGCAAGAAACCCTCACGGCGGTTCATGCCTTTCCGGAATCGCTGATCTATACAAAGTCGTTTCTCGAATTCGTGGACAAGGTGAATACCGCTGGCGAAGGCGTGATCCAGATCGAAGTGCGCGGCGGACCCGAAGCCATCGGCATGTTCCAGCAGCCCGACGCGGTACGCTCCGGCGTGGTCGACATGGTGTATACGCCCGGCAGCTTCTACGCCGGCGCGCTGCCCGAAAAGGATGCGCTCGTGACCTCGAACAAGGTCGCATCGGAAGTGCGCGCGAACGGAGGGATCGAATTGATCGACCAGATCCATCAAGAGAAGATGGGCGTCAAATACCTCGGATGGTTTGATTCCGGTGTCTGCTACAATCTTTGGACCCGCGATGCACCGACGCTCGATGCGGACGGCAATCTGGACGTGACGGGCCTCAAGCTGCGCGGCAATGCGGTGTATAACGCGTTCTTTACCGACTATCTTGGCGCACAAGTCATCGATCTGCCGACCACCGAAGTCTACTCCGCGCTTGAGCGCGGGATCGTGGATGCGACTGGCTGGACCCAGATCGGTCTGATCGATCTGAAGTGGAACGAGTTCCTGAACTACCGGATCGAGCCATGCTTCTTCTCGACCGATCTCGGGACCATCGTGAACCTTGAGAAGTGGAACAGCCTCTCGGAGGAAGCGCGCACTATCGTGCAGGACGTGGCGATCGCCCATGAAGCGGAATCTGCCGAGAAGCTGGGCGCTGTGCGCGATGCCGATTTCGCGGCACTCGAAGAGGCCGGTATGGAGGTCATCACGCTCGAAGGGGCGGCGGCCGATGCCTACCTTGAAGCTGCCGTATCGAGCACATGGGACCGCATGAAGGGCCTGATGGAAGAGAGCCCGCAGGGTGCCGGTAACTACGACAAGCTGATCGAGCTTTTCTACACCAAGTAAGACAAGAGTGCGCCGGGGATTTCTCCGGCGCACGCCATCATTCAGGGGTACGAGATGGACGTAATCGGCAGGCTGTACCTTTGGGTGCTCTACATTATGGCAGGTATCGCCGGGGCGATGCTGATCTGGCTGATGATCTCCGTCGTGACCTCGGTGACGATGCGCAATCTGGGGATGCAGCCCTTTGCCTGGCTGTTTACATCGAGCGAATACGCGATCCTGTATATGACGATGCTCGGTGCGCCCTGGCTCGTGCGCGAAAAGGGGCATGTGCATATCGAACTGGTGACCGCTGCGCTGCCCGCACCCGCGCGGAGGCTGGTGAGCCGGTTCGTCGCGGCGAGCTGTGTGGCGGTCTGCGCCATTCTTGCGTGGAAGGGTGCGGAGCTGATGATCACTAACTACACCCGCAACGATCTTGATGTGCGGGCCTATTACTTTCCCAAATGGATCCTGACAGCTGCCTTTCCGGTCAGCTTCGGGTTGATGACAATCGAGTTTGGGCGCTTCGTGTTCGGGTCCGATCTGATGCACTCGGGCGAAGCAGGGATCCACGAATAATGGAATGGTTTGAATCCCTCGGCCTTTTGCTGGGCGCGATCCTGATTTTGATGGCCATTGGCATGCCCATCGCGCTGGCCTTTCTGGCGGCTAATATCATCGGTGCGTGGTTTTTCATGGGCGGCGCGCGCGGTGTCACCCTGATGCTCAACAACGGGTTCGGGGGTCTGACGAATTTCGCGCTTGTGCCGATCCCTCTTTTTTTGCTGATGGGAGAGATCTTCTTTCACACCGGGCTGGGCGCGCGGATGTTCAACGCAATCGACAAGCTGCTGGGCAAACTGCCCGGGCGGCTGAGCTATGTGACCGTGCTGGGCGGTACGGCATTTTCGACGCTGTCAGGCTCCTCGATGGGCTCTACGGCCCTGTTAGGCTCGCTCATGGTGCCGGAAATGACCAACCGGGGCTATAAAAAGCATATGTCCATCGGGCCAATCCTCGGCACGGGCGGGCTTGCGATCATCATCCCGCCGTCGGCGTTGGCCGTTCTGCTAGCGACGCTGGCGCGGATTGATGTGGGCGCGCTGCTGATTGCGGGGATCATCCCCGGCCTGATCCTCGCCTCCTTTTATATCGCGACGATCTATATCCAGACCAAGATCGACCCGACTGCGGCGCCGCCCTACGAGGTGGAAACGCTGAGCGCTGGCGAGAAGCTGGGCCTGCTGTTCAAGGACATCCTGCCGATGCTGTCGGTGATGGTGCTGATCGTGATCGGCATGGTCGGGGGCCTCATTACCCCGTCGGAGGCAGCGGCGTTCGGTGCGCTTGGCGTCCTGATCCTCGGGGTGATCTTCCGCTGCCTGACCTGGGAGGCGATGAAGAAATCCATCATCGGCGCGCTGCGTGTGACGCTCATGGCTTATCTGATCGTTTTCGGTTCGGCCACGTTTAGCCAGCTGCTTGCCTTCTCCGGCGCGAGCTCCGGCTTGATCCGCTGGGCAACCTCGTTTGATCTGGCGCCGCTGGCGATGCTGCTGATCATGTTTTCAGTGCTGCTGGTGCTGGGGATGTTCATGGAGCAGATTTCAATGATGTTGCTGACCGTCCCGATCTTCTTTCCGCTAGCCCTGACCTTGGGCTATGATCCGATCTGGTTCGGCCTGATCATCCTGCTGGCGCTCGAGATTAGCTTTACCACGCCACCTTTCGGCCTCTTGTTGTTCGTGATGAAGGGCGTGGCGCCGAAAGAAACGACCATGCGTGACATTTATGGCGCGGCCATTCCCTACATGGGATGCTCGATTTTATTGGTCGCTCTGCTGATTTTGTTCCCGCAGCTGGCGCTCTGGCTCCCGGGATTGTGAGAGCGCGGCTTTTGCTTGGTTTGGCGGTATACTTGCGCGTTGCAGTGCTTTATTCATGACCCAAATCGCCGATGGCCCGCGCGCCTCGTCATCTATTCTGCTGGAGCTTCTCACATGCGTTTGTTTTCTTTTGTTCTCGTTTCTGTCTTGGCCCTAGCCCTTCCTGCGGCCGCGCAGGAACGGTCGTTCAACTTCGCGCTCGGGCTAGGTGTCGGCGCGGCTCCCGAATACATGGGCTCGGATGAATATGGCGCGCTGGTATTTCCAACCTTCACGTTCGGATCGCTCAAATGGGGTGCGATCGATGCGGGTAACGGGGTGCGCAATGCTCCTGATAACGGGTTTTCCGTCGAGGCGGCCTACCGCGTTCTAGGCGAGAGGACTGTCGACGACAGCCCCGAGCTGGCCGGTCTTGCGGATATCGACATCGCACTGGAGCTGGGTCTGGGTCTGAAATATCAAGAAACGAACTGGATGATTTTCGGTGACGTTCGCAAGGGTGTGACGGGCCACTCCGGCGTGACGGGCACGATCGGGTCGGATCTGATCATGCGCCCCAATAACCGGATGATGTTTACCGTCGGTCCGCGCTTTAATTTCGGCAATGACGAATTTGCTGATACCTACTTTGGTGTTGATACGGCCACCGCCAACTTCGGGGCTTTCACGGCTACCGGCGGCGCGATGAGCGCGGGCGTGCAGATGACCGGGTCCTATTACATCAATGATAAGTGGTCGCTCGATGGTATCTTGAGCTACGAAAAACTGCTGGGCGATGCGGCAGACAGCCCGATCACCGTTGCCGGCTCCGAGGACCAGTGGCGCGTCGGTCTCGGCGTGAGCCGGATTTTCAATCTCAACTTCTAAGTAAACTCACTGTTGAAACGGAGCACTGCAATGCACATCGACGAAGCGATGCAAGGGCGGCGTAGTATCCGCGGATTTCAAGATAAGCCTGTGCCGAGGGCGCTGATTGAAGAGGTGATCGCGCTCGCCAATCGCGCACCATCGTCGATGAATACGCAGCCATGGCATTTGCACGTCCTGACGGGTGCGCCGCTGGAGCGGGTGCGGGAAGGTAACTCCACCCGCATGTTGAATGGGGTGCCGCCAGTGCGCGAGATCGTAGATCATGGCAACTACGAGGGGCCGCACCGCGATCGCCAGGTCGGCATCGCCAAGCAGCTGTTCGCGGCCATGGGCATTGCGCGCGAAGACAAGGAGATGCGGCAGGATTGGGTGATGCGCGGGTTTCGCCAGTTTGACGCGCCTGTGTCTATAGTCGTGACCTTCGATAAATCTCTTGATGGCGGCACGATTGCACATTTCGATCTGGGTGCGGTCACCTATGGCCTGACGTTGGCCGCGTGGTCGCGTGGTCTGGGCTGTGTGATCAACGGGCAGGGGATCATGCAATCGCCCTTAGTGCGCGAACACGCGCAGATTCCGGACGATCAGGTGATCATGACCTGCGTCGCGATGGGCTGGCCGGATGAGGATTTTTCGGCGAATGCCGTCGTCTCGACCCGCAGGGATGTGTCCGAAGTGGCGAGCTTCGTCGGCTTCGACGATTGAAACCGGGCGCGCCCGCCGCGCATTTCACGCTTTAAGCTACGATCATTCTGACTATGCTGCCGCCTGAAAGACCAAGGAGACAGCACCATGAAACTTGCCCGACTTCGGACCACAGACGGTATCCGCCCCGCGCTGATCGACGCGCAGGGCGCCGCGCACGATATCTCGTCGGCGGTGGCTGACATCACCGCGCAGACTCTTGTAGAGATGGCCGCGCTGCGCGATCTCAAGCCAGAGGACTTTCCGGTGATTGAGGGCGAATATGCGCCGGTCCTGGATGATGTACGGCGGATGTTCTGCATCGGGCTCAACTACTCGGATCATGCGGCCGAGGCTGGCATGGCGATCCCGACCGAGCCGATTCTGTTTATGAAATCCTGCCCGGCAACGGGAGCCAATGATCCGATCATCC
>JAGXHD010000101.1 GCA_024636395.1 Sulfitobacter sp. | reverse complement strand
CGCGACGAAAGCATCCTTTAGCGCAGGGTTTTCGGTTTGGCGGGGCCGAATCCTGTAATCGGCCACGCGAAAGCCCGCAAGCTTGAGCGCGCGCGCCAGGGTTGTCGTGCCGGTTTTGGGCAACCCGAGGTTCACCAATCTGAAACTGCTCAAGAGGTCTCCTCCAGCAGGCCCAAATCGCGCAGCATCGCTTCCTCCTGCGGCGGCAGTTTGGAGGCTGCACGCAGCTGTGCATGCATGTCGCGATATTCCTTTTGCTCCATGAGTGCATCCCGACGGGCCCGATGCGCCGCGACGCAGGCTTCGTGCAGGGTACCAATGTTTGCCTGCGCCTTGAACTCGTCCATCCGGGCGGTAAGTGCGGGCAGATAGCGCTGTATCGAGAGATCCTCCCAAGCCGGATCATTGCGCTCGCGCCAATAGGTATCGTCGAATGCGCGGTTCTCGCGGTTCACATCGCCGCGGTCATTCTTGACCAGATAGCTGTCGAGGCTGCGCAGCGCATAGTGGTTCAGCGTTGCAAACCGGCGCGCGCCTGCAGCAGGAAAGCGGCGGATGCGGCGCGGATTGGCTGCCACCAGAAACCGGTGGGGAACGGGGCGGCCCGACCCGTCGGTCCAACTGGGGCGCTGCTTTTTCTTTACCGATGGTTTGAAAAACGGTCGATGCGCGCCGTAATAGTGTAGCGGAAAGTCGTTGCGCACCAGTGATTTGACCTCTATCGCCGCTTCGCCGCACCAGATGTCGGGATTGTGGCTGCGGGTGAACTGCTCGATCACTGGGCGGTCCTCGAAGCTGTCGATATCATCGTTGGCAAAAAACTGGAAATTCAGGCTGATGGTTTGCGGATCGCCGCAGGCCTCGATCAGGGCGGCAAAGCTGTGATCGCCCACATGGATGTTCGGGAACTCGTCCACATCCGCGATCCACACCCAATCGGCCTGTGCGACGATGCTGTGCGCCTTGGCATCCTTGAGCGCTTCCATCTGATAGTTGCGCCCCTCGGCAGGGTTCGGCAGATGCGTGACGTGGCCCAGATCTGCGAGTGCATCGAGCAACATGTCCGTGCCGTCATCGCAATCGTTGGAGTAGAACAGAAAATCCGTCACGCCGATCAGCTGGTGAAACGCGATCCATTCCAGCAAGAACGGCCCTTCGTTTTTCACGCAGGTCACTGCCGTGATCTTCAGCTTATCCGCCATGGTGCGCTCCCGCAGGGGCCACCGCATCGTGTGCGTGCTTCAACATGTCCGCCTCATTCGTGGGTTTCGGTGCCAAGATGGCCAAAACCTCTTTTTTA
Organism: Sulfitobacter sp.; assembly: GCA_024636395.1. Classification (GTDB taxonomy): domain Bacteria; phylum Pseudomonadota; class Alphaproteobacteria; order Rhodobacterales; family Rhodobacteraceae; genus JAGXHD01. Next base: position 12,867 of record JAGXHD010000101.1, on the reverse strand, counting down.
CTGGTTAAAGGATGCCAGCTTGCGCGAATCGCGTCAATCTTTGCCGCACCGCCGGAACATCCGCCGTGACATATCTATCATTGGTGCCTTGACCTGTGCCGCGCGCAGTGGCCTTGTGAGGGTTCAATTTTCGGGGGAGGGCGCGATATGGCGGATATTTCATCCATTGATGCAGTGCAAAAGATGCTGTCAGATCAGGGGTATGTGTGTGGCCGCCCTTTGGCGACCGTGGTTTTCCTTAGCCTGCGGCTTGGTCGGCCGCTGTTTTTGGAAGGCGAGGCGGGTGTCGGTAAAACCGAAATCGCCAAAGCACTTGCGGCTGCGATGGGTCGACGGCTGATCCGGTTGCAATGCTATGAGGGGCTCGATGCTTCCTCCGCCGTTTATGAATGGAACTTTGCGGCGCAGATGGTTGCGATCCGTACTGCCGAAGCAGCGGGCGAGGCCGATCGAAAAGCCCTCAACGCGGAGCTTTTCAGCGATGAATTCCTCATTGAGCGTCCCCTTTTGCAAGCACTGCGCCCCGATGCGAACGGTCCACCGATCCTGCTGATCGACGAGCTTGATCGCACGGATGCTCCATTCGAGGCTTTCCTTCTTGAAGCCCTCAGCGACTTCCAGATCACAATTCCGGAAATGGGCACGATCAAGGCACCGGAGCCGCCAATCGTGATCCTCACGTCCAACCGGACCCGCGAAGTACATGACGCGCTCAAGCGCCGCTGCCTCTATCACTGGGTTGATTATCCGGATTTCGACCGCGAAATGGATATCCTGCAAGCGCGCGCGCCCGAAGCCGCCGAGGCGTTGAGCCGTGAGGTCGTGGCCTTTGTCCAACGACTGCGGACCGAGGATCTGTTCAAGAAACCCGGCGTCGCCGAAACGATCGACTGGGCTAAATGCCTGCTCGCGCTCGATGTGCTCACGCTTAGCCCGGAAGTCATCGCCGACACGCTTGGAGCGGTCCTCAAATATCAAGACGACATCGCAAAGCTTCAGGGATCGGAAGCCAAGCGGTTGCTCGACGAAGCAAGAGCCAGCCTTGACGCATGACACCCGTTTTCATTTTTCCCATAAATTCAGTCTGCCTTTCGCAGCCTGAACTGCACGTCGATCATGGTTGAGTACGCACCGCTCTCTCTGCCGGATACGCCCCGGCTCGCTGGCAATATCACCCATTTCGCGCGCAGTCTGCGGCGGGCTGGACTGCCGATCGGGCCGGGCCGGGTGATTGATGCGATCCGCGCAGTCGAGGCCGCAGGTTTCACCGAAAAGCGTGATTTCTATTGGACGCTTCACGCCTGTTTCGTAAACCGGCCTGAACACGCGCGCATCTTTGCCCAGCTTTTCCGTCTCTACTGGCGCGATCCAAGGTATCTCGAACATATGATGGCTGCCATGCTGCCTGCGATACGGGGGGTTCAGGAGGAGCGCCCGGCTCAGGCTGCCGAGAAGCGCGCGGCAGAGGCGCTGCTGGACGGGGCGCAGGCGCCGCCGCGCGACGAAGAACCGGAGGGTCCGGAGGAAGACGCCCTGATCGAAGTGGATGCCTCGCTCACCATGTCCGCGTCAGAGCGACTGAAGACCATTGATTTCGAACTCATGAGCCTCGCGGAGGTCGCGCAGGCAAAGCGGATGCTGGCAAAGCTGAGCCTGCCGATCAAGCCGCTGCCCTCGCGCCGCACTGCGCCGAGCTTTGGGCAGGGACGGGTGGATGGCGCGCGCTCTTTGCGGGCTGCGCTGCGGCGCGGCGGGGAGATGGGCGCCTTGGCGTTCAAGAAGCCCAAGCCGCGCTGGCCCAATCTGGTGGTTCTCTGCGATATCTCGGGATCAATGAGTCAGTATTCGCGGATCATCCTGCATTTTCTGCATGCGGTTGCAAATGAGAATGGAGCGGGATGGGCGCAGGTCCACGCGTTTACCTTCGGGACTCAGCTGCCCAACATCACCCGCCATTTGCGCACCCGCGATGTGGATGCCGCGCTCAAAGCGGCGGGCGCGCAGGCGCAGGATTGGGAAGGCGGCACGCGGATCGGGCGCAGCATCGCGGCGTTCAACCGCGATTGGTCCCGCAGGGTTCTGGGGCAGGGTGCGGTGGTGCTGCTGATCACCGACGGTCTCGACCGCGACGACCCCGAGGCGTTGGCGCGGCAGATGCAGCGGTTGCATTTGTCCGCGCGACGCGTGATCTGGTTAAATCCGCTGTTGCGCTGGGACGGGTTCGCTCCGAAAGCTGCCGGCATCCGGGCCATGCTGCCTCATGTGGACAGTTTTCGGGCGGGCCATTCGATTGAATCGCTGGAGGCTTTGGCTGCTGCGATATCCAAGCCTGACGATATGGGCGAGAAGGGTCGGCTTCTGCGCATGATGGAAGGCGGGTAGGGGGTGGTGCCCCCCACTTTGCGCGGCATAGCGTCCCCGGGAGTTTAAGGAAAAAGTGAATTAGGGCGCTTATGTCACTGTTTTTGAGTAGCTTTCGCCGTAAAGCTTTGAGAGATCGGAAAGGGCCGCGCTGCTGGTGCCGAAGCTCAGAGTATCGCCGCCGAATGTGCCGATTTGCGTGAGAGATAGACCTGCGGAGATCGCGGCTTCGGTCAGGGCGATTGCCTTTTCAGGCGTCGCGGCGATGAGATAGCGGGCCTGATCCTCCCCGAAGAGATGCGCGGTATCTTCTGTGTCTATGGCGAGACCGAGTGTGGCGTGATTGCTCATCTCAAAGGCCGCAAGGGCAAGGCCGCCATCGGAAAGATCGGTACAGGCTGCGATGCTTGCGTGGTTCGCGCGGATGAAATCACCGTGCCGGGCTTCGGCGTGCAGATCGACGGGGGGCGCATCGCCCTCGGCGCGGCCATACGCCTCCGCGAGCAGGGCGGACTGGCCCAGATGGCCGTGTGTTTCGCCCAGCAGGAGGGCGATATGGCCGGAGTGGACATCAAAGCCGATGATGTCGGCGGACTTCTTGATCAGACCAACCGCGCCGATCGTCGGGGTCGGCAGAATTGCAGAACCGTCGGTCTCATTATAGAGCGAGACGTTGCCCGATACGATCGGCATGCCGAGTGCGGATACTGCTTCACCGATGCCTTTGATGGCGCCCACGAACTGGCCCATGATTTCGGGCTTTTCGGGGTTTCCGAAGTTGAGATTGTCGGTGGTGGCGAGGGGAACTGCACCCACGGCCGTCAGATTGCGGTAGGCTTCGGCCACCGCTTGTTTGCCGCCCTCGAAGGGGTTCGCCTTGACGTAACGAGGCGTGACGTCGGAGGTGAAGGCCAACGATTTATCGGTGCCGTGGATGCGGATAATGCCTGCGCCCCAGCCAGGGGTGCGCGCTGTATCGGCCATCACCATGGTATCATATTGCTCAAACACCCACGCCTTGCCTGCATAGTTCGGCGACGCGAGCAGAGCCCTGAGGCCCTCGATGGGGTCGATGTCGGGAACATCGATCAGTGCTGCTGCTTTAGGCGTCTCCACCCAGGGGCGGTCATATTCGGGGGCGGTGCCAGAGAGCGCCTTCAGGGGCAGATCGGCTTTGATCTCGCCATTTAGGCGGATGAGGAACCGGTCCTCGGCGATGGTCTCTCCGACGATTGCGAAATCGAGATCCCATTTGTCGAAGACTGCTTTGGCTTGTGCCTCTAGCTCGGGGCGCAGGACCATAAGCATGCGCTCTTGGGACTCGGATAACATCATTTCGTAGGCGGTCATGTTGAGCTCGTGGGTGGGCACCTTTTCGAGATCAAGGATGACACCCAGATCACCCTTGTCGCCCATCTCGACCGCGGAGCACGTGAGGCCCGCGGCACCCATATCCTGAATCGATATGACCGCACCTGTCGCCATCAGCTCCAGCGTGGCTTCCATCAGGCGTTTTTCGGTAAACGGATCGCCGACCTGTACGGTGGGGCGCTTTTCCTCGATGGTGTCGTCGAATTCTGCGGAGGCCATAGTGGCGCCGCCAACACCGTCGCGTCCTGTCTTGGCGCCGAGGTATACCACCGGCATGCCAACACCCGAGGCGGCGGAATAGAAGATCTTGTCCGCGTCAGCGAGACCAGCGGCAAAGGCGTTTACCAGACAGTTGCCATTGTAGGCTTTGTCGAAGCGGACTTCGCCGCCTGCGCAGGGCACACCGAAGCAATTGCCGTAGCCGCCCACACCGGCAACCACGCCGTGGACCAGCTGCTTGGTCTTGTGGTGGGATGGCTCGCCGAAGCTGAGAGAGTTCATGGACGCGATTGGCCGCGCGCCCATGGTGAAAACATCGCGCAGGATGCCGCCGACGCCGGTCGCCGCGCCCTGATAGGGTTCGATGTAGGACGGATGATTGTGCGATTCCATTTTGAAGACCACGGCCTGCCCATCGCCGATATCGACGACGCCCGCGTTCTCGCCAGGGCCGCAGATGACCTGCGGGCCTTCCGTGGGTAGGGTACGGAGCCATTTCTTGGAAGACTTGTAGGAGCAATGCTCGTTCCACATCGCGGAGAAGATGCCGAGTTCGGTGAACGTGGGCGTGCGGCCGATCAGGTCCAGAATGGTCTGGTACTCGCTGTCGCTCAGCCCGTGGGACTTGATGACATCTGTGGTGATGGCTGGCTCGGACATGGTGGCGCTCCCGCAAGTAAACTTGGCCCTTCTCTTAGGGCAGGCAGGGGTGCGGGGGAAGGCCTGTTTGCAGCAAACGGACCCGCAGCCGGGCGTGATACAAAGCATCAGACAAAAAAAGACCGGGCACAAAGGCCCGGCCAAGTCCAACAGGGAGGTGTAAGGCGCGGCACATAAGCGCCGCCATCCTTACATGGCTGAATTAGGATGCGTCTCGCCCATATTCAAGGCAGATTCTGAACGGGCTTGAGCATGTCCGCTATGCGCCTTGTGCATGGCTGCCGATGCCAGTCCCGTTGAACGGCCTATTTTTCTTTAAGTTGCTTGCGGTACGTTATGATCTCATCTTGAACGAAGTCCTTGAATGCCGCGACGCGTTTTGATTGACGCAGCTCCTCGGGGTAGGCGAGGAACACCGGTACTTCCGCTGATTCCACATCCGGCAGCACGCGTACCAAATCGGGAAAGTCCTGGATGAGATAGTCCGGAAGAACGCCGATACCGAGGTTGTTCAACACACCTTGAAGCACACCGAAATAATTGTTCACGGTCAGCATCGATTTGATGTCGTACATCAGCAATTGCTGGATCAGGCTCAGTCCTGCGCCGACCTGATCACTCGACGTGCTTTGACAAATCAGACGAAAATTGGAGATATCCTCGATCACTGTCGGGGTGCCGTTGATTTTGAGGTACTCAGAGCTGGCGAAGAGGCACATCCGTACAGTCATCAGCCTTTTGCGGACTAGATCGGCCTGAGACGGCTCCTTAAGTCGAATCGCCACGTCCGCCTCGCGCATCGGCAGATCGAGAACACGCTCTTCGAGCATCAGATCCACTTTGAGATCGGGATATTTATCGTAGAGTTTGGAGAGGCGCGGGGCGAGCCATAGGGTGCCGAAGCCGGTGGTCGTGGTCACCCGCAATTCGCCGAATACTTCCTCCTCGCTGTCGCGGATCCGGGCCGCTGCGGTGTCGAGGCGCTTGTTCATGGCGCGGGTCGCATCGAACAGCAACTCTCCCTGTTCGGTCAGAATCAATCCGCGGGCGTGGCGGTGGAACAGGTTGGTGTTGAGTTGTTCCTCCAGCCCGCGCACTTGGCGGCTCACGGCGGATTGAGAAAGGTTCAGCTTATCACCTGCATGGGTGAGCGAGCCCGCATCGGCCACTGCGTGAAAAATTCTCAGCTTATCCCAGTCCATCATACACCTTTTCCATTGCAGGCTTTGTAGCTGATTTTTACGCAGCTACACAGCCAAAACAGGGGGAATATCGCCTAAATTGCACAAGATGCTATGCAGGTCAGCATTTGTGACCTATTGTGCTGTGAAACTAGGCGTGCTGATATGTAGATGTGCCTGTTGGTTTCTGGGAGGAATACCATGACAACGCAAAAGATTTCACTCAACGACCGTTTTGATCTGAGCAAAAGCCCGGTGCTGCTGAATGGCACGCAGGCGCTGGTTCGGGTGATGATGATGCAGGCCGCGCGGGACAAGGCGGCCGGCATCAACACCGCCGGTCTGGTGACCGGTTACCGTGGCTCACCGCTCGGGGCAGTGGATATGCAAATGATGCGGGCGCAAAAGCAGCTCGCAGAGTACAAGGTAACCTTTCAGGCCGGGCTCAACGAGGATCTGGCCGCGACTGCATTGTGGGGCGCACAGCAGGCGGAGCTGCGCGGCGAGGGGAAATACGACGGCGTTTTCGGCCTGTGGTACGGCAAGGGGCCCGGAGTAGACCGTTCGGGCGACGTGATGAGACACGCCAATATGGCCGGCAGCTCCAAGCACGGCGGCGTGATTATGGCGATGGGCGATGATCATACCGGCGAGTCTTCCACCGTGCTGCACCAATCCGATTTCGCGATGGTCGATGCCTACATGCCTGTGCTGTCGCCAGCAGGCGTGCAGGAGATTCTCGATTACAGTCTCTACGGCTGGGCGCTCTCGCGCTATTCGGGGCTTTGGGTCGGGCTCAAGACCATGAAGGATACCGTAGAGGTCACATCCGTGGTCAACGGCGACCCGCACCGGATGCAGTTTGTCACGCCTGATTTCGCGCTGCCCGAGGGGGGGCTCAACATCCGGCTGGTCGACGAGCGGATCGCGCAAGAGGCGCGGCTCATTGATTACAAGCGCTATGCTGCGGAGGCCTTTGCCGATGCCAACGGGATCGACAAGCGGATTTGGGGCAAAAAGGGCGCCAAGATCGGATTTGTCGCGGCGGGTAAGAACTACCTCGATCTGGTCCATGCGCTGTCGCTGCTCAATATCGACGCAAACGAGGCCGAACGGCTTGGCATCACGACCTACAAAGTGGGCCAGGTCTGGCCCCTGAACATGCGCGGTTTTCACGACTGGGCGGAGGATCTCGATCTGATCGTGGTGGTCGAGGAAAAGCGCAAGCTGCTCGAAGTGCAAATCAAGGAAGCGCTTTTCGACGATGACATGCGGCACCGCGTTTACGGCGGGCGCAAGGGCGGTGCGGAGTTCTTTTCCGCGCGCTGGGCGCTGGATCCGGTGGATATCGCCGAGAAGCTGGGAAATGTCTTGTGTGAAGAGGGCCGCGGGACCGATGGCATCCGCGCGGGGCTTGCCGACCTGGCGGATGCCAAACGCGCGGACAACGCAGAGGAGATTGCGGGCCGCTTGCCCTACTTTTGCTCCGGCTGTCCGCATAATTCCTCCACCAAGGTGCCGGAAGGTAGCCGCGCCTATGCAGGCATCGGTTGCCACTTCATGGCGCAGTGGATGGACCGCGAGACGCTGGGCTTCACCCACATGGGCGGCGAGGGTGCGAACTGGATCGGGGAGGCGCCGTTTTCAACCACGCCGCACGTTTTCCAGAACCTTGGGGACGGCACCTACAACCATTCGGGCGTGCAGGCGATCCGTGCGGCCATCGCTGCCAAGACCAACATCACCTACAAGATCCTGTACAACGATGCCGTTGCCATGACGGGCGGCCAGCACAATGAGGGCGATCTTGATGCGGCCCGCATTGTGGCAGAGCTGAAGGCGATGGGGGTCAAGCACCTCGAAGTGGTCTACGACGAGAAAGAGGACGTCGATTTCGCGGCGTTTAAGGGCACGCCGACCCATGAGCGCGCCGAGTTGATGTCGGTGCAAAAGCGGCTGGCTGCCGTCGAGGGTGTGAGCGCCATCGTCTATGTCCAGACCTGTGCTGCCGAAAAGCGCCGCCGCCGCAAGCGCGGGCTGTTCCCCGATCCCGACAAGCGGATGTTCATCAATACGGACGTGTGCGAAGGCTGCGGCGATTGCGGGGTACAGTCCAACTGCGTCTCCCTTGTTCCAGCCGAAACGGAACTGGGCCGTAAACGCGCGATCGATCAATCCTCATGCAATAAGGATTTCTCTTGCGTGAATGGCTTTTGCCCCTCGTTCGTGACGCTGGAAGGCGCGAAGATCCGCAAGGATCCCACGACCGAGGTCAAGATCCCCGATCTTCCTCTGCCTGTCCTGCCGCCCATCAAGGGTACCTACAATGTGGTCATTACCGGCGTGGGTGGGACCGGCGTCGTAACCATCGGGGCTGTACTCGCGCAGGCGGCACAGATCGACGGCAAGGGCGCTGGCATGATGGAAATGGCGGGCCTTGCACAAAAGGGTGGCGCGGTGAGCATTCATTGCCGTCTGGCCGAGCGTCCCGAAGATATCTCGGCCATTCGTGTGGCGACTGGCGAATGCGACGCGCTCATTGGCGGTGACCTTGTGACATCGGGCGGCAACAAGACGCTGGGCCTCACCTCGATGGGGCGGACCGGGGCTGTCGTGAATTCGCACCAGATCATCACGGGCGATTTCACCCGCGATACTGAGTTCAAGATGCCTTTTGACCGGCTTGAGTTGGCGCTGGAAGCGCGGCTGAAGGACGATCTGTCGATGTTCGATGCCTCCGGTTTGGCCAAAGCTACGCTCGGGGATTCGATCTATTCCAATATGATGATTTTCGGCGGCGCTTGGCAGCGCGGCCTCATCCCGCTCACGCTGGAGGCGGTGCTGGAGGCGATCAAGCTTAACGGCGCGGCGGTTGAACGCAATTTGCGCGCCTTCGAGATCGGGCGCTGGGCGGTTTTGTTCGAGGCGGAGGCGAAAGCGGTACTTACGCCCAATGTGGTGACCCTGCCCAAGACGCTCGACGAGAAAATCGAGTTCCGGAAATCGCATCTGACGGCTTATCAGGGCAAGCGGCTCGCAAAACGCTATGCCAAAATGCTCGAAGGCATCACCGATAAGGATGTGCGTGCGGCCGTGGCCGAGGGATATCACAAGCTTCTTTCCTACAAGGATGAATACGAAGTTGCGCGCTTGCTTTTGTCTTCACGCGAGAAGGCGCAGGCGGAGTTCGAGGGGGAGTTCAGGATGTCGTTCAATCTGGCACCGCCGCTCCTGTCCAAGATGGGGCCAAACGGGCGGCCCCTGAAGCGCCAGTTTGGCCCGTGGCTGGAGCGGCCCATGCGTGTTCTGGCGGCGCTGAAAAGCCTGCGCGGCACGCCGCTGGATATCTTTGGCTATACGGCAGAGCGCAAGATGGAGCGCGCGCTAATCAAGCAGTATGAGGCTGATATGCGCGACGTCCTGCCCAAGCTCGACGGACAAACGCAAGAAGCCATCGTCGCCCTCGCGGCCCTGCCTTTGCAAATCCGCGGTTTCGGCCCGGTCAAGCAGGCGAATGAGACTAAGGCCGCGAAACGGCGCGAGGAATTACTCAGTGTGATCCGCACGGGTGGCGCGCCACTGGCGAAAGCGGCTGAATAAGGCAACGCGGCTGTGGATTTTGCACGCGCAACGGCGTAAGGGCTTGTGCGAACCGCGCCGCGATGTTTCGGTGAGGCGAGCATATAAGGGCCGGTGCACCGTATGGCAGTAGGTATTTTTGACAGTGGTCTGGGCGGTCTGACGATTTTGGACGCAGTTCAGGCACGCTTGGCTGATCAGGATTTTGTGTATCTGGCCGACAGCGCGAATGCGCCTTACGGCGTGCGCACACCCGATGACATTTACGATCTGACCGTTGCGGCGACGCAGCGGCTGTTCAATGCGGGCTGTGATCTGGTGGTGCTGGCGTGTAATACCGCGTCTGCAGCTGCGTTGCGCCGGATGCAGGAAAACTGGGTGCCCTCCGACAAGCGCGTGCTGGGCGTTTTCGTACCGTTGATCGAAGCGCTGACGGAACGGCACTGGGGCGATAATTCGCCGCCCCGCCAAGTGGCGGTAAACCACGTGGCGCTGTTCGCGACCCCTGCGACGGTGGCGACACGCGCATTTCAGCGCGAACTATCGTTTCGCGCAATCGGTGTCGATGTCGAGGCGCAGGCCTGTGGCGGTGTGGTGGATGCCATCGAGGACGGCGATATGATCCTCGCCGACGCTTTGGTGCGCAGCCATGTCGATGCGCTCAAACGCAAGATGCCGCATCCACAGGCTGCTATTCTCGGCTGCACGCATTACCCGTTGTTGAAAGACACGTTCCTGGAGGCGCTTGGGGCGGAGGTGTCGGTGTTTAGTCAGGCGGATCTGGTGGCGGAGAGCCTTGCGGATTATCTGATACGCCACCCGGACAAAACCGGCGGCGGCACTGCAGCCTTTCTGACGACCGGGGATCCCAAGCGGGTCAGCGCCCGCGCAACACAATTTTTGCGACGCGGGATCACCTTTACCGCTGCTTGACGATTACCCTTTCAGATCCCTATCAGGATGTAAGACATGACTTATAACATCGCAATTCTCGGTGCGTCCGGCTATACAGGCGCTGAGTTGATCCGGCTGATTGCCGGACATTCATCCATGAAGATCAAAGCTTTGGGTGGAAACTCTAAAGCGGGGCAAAGCATGGCATCGGTGTTTCCGCATCTGCGCCACATGGATCTGCCCGATCTCGTGACGATGGAGGATATCGATTTTTCCACCATTGACCTGTGCTTCTGCGCGTTGCCGCACAAGACTTCCCAAGAGGTGATCGCGCAACTGCCTAAGGATCTCAAGATCGTTGATCTGTCGGCTGATTTTAGGCTTCGGGATCCGGAGGAGTATCAGCGATGGTACGGCAATCCGCATGCAGCAATGGCCCAGCAAGCGGAGGCGGTCTATGGATTGACCGAGTTCTACCGCGAGCAGATCAAAGGCGCGCGGCTTGTCGCGGGCACGGGGTGCAATGCGGCAACGGGGCAATTCGCACTTCGGCCCCTGATCACGGCGGGTCTGATCGATCTGGACGATATCATACTGGATCTCAAATGTGCCGTCTCTGGTGCCGGGCGCGCGCTCAAGGAAAACCTGCTCCACGCAGAACTCTCGGAGGGTTACCATGCCTATGCTTTGGGTGGCACGCACCGGCATCTGGGCGAGTTCGATCAGGAATTCTCGCTGCTAGCCGGGCGCCCGGTGAAAATCCAGTTTACGCCGCATCTGATGCCTGCAAACCGTGGCATTCTCGCGACTTGTTACGTGAAGGGCGATCCGCAAGCCATTCATAGCGCTTTGGAAACGGCATATGCCACAGAGCCCTTCATCGAGGTGCTACCGTTTGGCGAGGCCCCCTCGACGCGGCATATCCGCGGCTCCAACTTCTGCCATATCGGCGTCACCGGAGACCGGATCGCAGGCCGCGCGATCGTAGTGGCAGCGCTGGACAATCTGACAAAGGGTTCATCCGGCCAAGCGTTGCAAAACGCTAATCTGATGTTAGATATTGACGAGACCGAGGGCCTGATGATGGCACCGCTCTTCCCCTAAGCACTGATTTATTCCGGAGACTGCGATGAAAAGCCTCAAGAAACAGCGCCGTATTCAATTGATCGCCGTGGCCGTCGTCGCGCTCATCGGTGCGACTGCCCTTATCGGCTACGGGATGCGCGACGGGATCAATTTCTTCCGCGCGCCCAGTCAGGTCGTTGCCGCGCCCCCGTCCGAGACCGAGGTGTTTCGGATTGGCGGTCTGGTGGAGGAAGGCACGCTCCAGCGCGGGCAGGGTGAGCAGATCCGCTTTTCCGTGACCGACGGTGGCGCGAGCGTTCCCGTCGTCTACACTGGTGTGTTGCCTGACCTTTTCGGGGAAAATGAGGGCATGGTCGGTACCGGCAGTATGCGCAACGGTGTCTTTGAGGCCACGGAAATACTCGCCAGACATGACGAGACCTACATGCCAAAAGAGGTCGTGGATGCTCTCAAGGCTCAAGGGGTCTATAAAGAGCCCGAGAGCTGAGACCGTGCGGTGAGGTGAGCGGCAGTTAACCATTTTGGCATCAGGTTTCCCCCAAACTGTAAGGGGAACCGAAATGCAGAGTGTGAGACAAATCGCGCAAGAGATCGTCGCCCGCGAGGGCGGCTACGTCAATGATCCCGATGATCCCGGCGGCGCCACCAATTTCGGCGTGACGATCCATACCATGCGCCGCCTCGGGCTTGATCTGGACCGCGATGGCAGCATCACGCCCGCAGATGTGAAGGTCCTGACCCGCGAGCAGGCCATCGAAATTTTTCTCGAGCATTATTTCAACCGCCCGCTGATTGCACAGTTGCCGCAGGCACTGCACGCGACTGTGTTCGATATGTATGTCAACGCGGGTGCTACCGCAGTGAAGATCCTGCAAGGTCTGCTTGTCGAGATGGGCTATTCCGTCACGGTCGATGGGGCGCTCGGGCCGCAAAGTCTCGCTGCGGTGCGTGCGGCCCATGACGCATCCCCGGTGCATCTGGTGGACGCCTACGGGATCGCGCGGCGCAATTATTATTTCCGCATCGCAGACCGTCGCACTGCAAGCCGGAAATATGCGCGCACGCGGGCGGGCGGCAAAGGAGGCTGGATCACGCGGGCGGAAGAATTCATTTCACCCGTATATCATCTAAGCATGGAGCAATTCAAAGCGAGGACGGCGCAATGGGGCTGATCGAGCGGATATTCGGGATCGTGTTCGGGAATAATCGGAACGTGGTCCGAGAGACTGTCGAGGTGTTTCGCGAAAACGCTGAGACCGGGGCGGCGCGCAATGCCGTGGTGCAAGGGCAGGCGATGAGCCAGTACGGTGAAGAATTCAGCGGCCCGTCGCGGGGCCGGTTCGATCGGTTCATGGACGGTGTGAACCGCCTGCCGCGGCCCGCGTTGGCGCTCGGTACGCTGGGGCTGTTCATTTCGGCGATGGTGGCGCCTTTGTGGTTTGCGCAGCGGATGCAGGGGATCGCACTCGTGCCGGAGCCGCTGTGGTGGCTGCTGGGGGTGATCGTATCTTTCTAT
>JAGXHD010000100.1 GCA_024636395.1 Sulfitobacter sp. | reverse complement strand
GCCTTGTCGAGCACTTCGGACCACGCGCGGATGGTATCGCCTGCAAGGCACGGATTCGCGTGAGCGCCGCCATTGAGGCCCACGATCATCTGCGCGTTGGCGAGGCCATTAAAAGAGAGCGCGCGCGCCATAGAAATGACGTGGCCGCCATAGATCAGTCGACTGCCATCGGGGCGGGCGGAGGTGTCGAAATGGACCTTGGCCGTATTCTGCCACAGGCGGGTGGCCATCATGTGCTCGGCTTCTTCAATGGTGACGCCGTCGACGTGGTTGATTTTCTCGCCCACAGCATATTCGCCCCAGCGGTGTGGCTCTCCGCCGAGATCGAAATCGTAGTTGGTGAAATCGAGGCCTTCAGGGATCACCAGATCTTCGGCGGCGATGGCTTCGGGCAGATCGGGCACGACGGTTTCAGGCGCGGGTGCGCTCGCGGAGCGTTTGCGGACCATCACCCAGCGCACGTATTCCATCACGGGCGCGTCGTGCTGGTTAAGACCCGTAGTGCGGACGTAGACCACACCGGTTTTGCCATTGGAGTTTTGCTTGAGGCCGATCACTTCAGACTGGCTACGCAGAGTGTCGCCGGGCCAGACGGGCAGGAGCCAGCGCCCTTGCGCATAGCCGAGGTTGGCGACGGCATTAAGCGACACATCGGGGACGGATTTGCCGAATACCACGTGGAAAGCGATCATATCGTCGAGAGGGCTTGAGGGCAGGCCGCAAACTTGGGCGAACTGATCGGAGGAATAGAGCGCGTGGCGGGCGGGATAGAGCGCGTGATAGAGCGCGCGTTCGCCTTCCTTGACGGTGCGGGGGACTGCGTGGGTCAGGATCTGGCCGACGCTGTAGTCCTCGAAGAAATTGCCGCTGTTTGTCTTTGTCGCCGTGGGTTTGACGGCCATATCAGTGCGCTCCCAGTTTCGTCTCGGGGGTATAGGTGCCCTCCACCTCTTTCACGACCGACTGGCCGCAGCGCATCACGCCTTCGGCGTGGTCCCATGTCTGGGTTGGGGAGCCGTAAAGCTCCCACCCTTTGTTGAGCGCGTCGGTGACTTTGTGACAAAAGGCGGAGGTGTCTTGCTCCGAGAGGAAACGGTAGAGCTTCATGGGGTATCCTGAAAGTTGATCGAAAGGCCGACTTTAGCCGAAGGGATTGACGCCGAGCCAGATGTGGATGGCGCTGATGAGCACCAGCATCACCAGAGAGATCACAGTGAGGCGGATATAGGTTGCACGACCTGCGGGGGCGGGCGGCGTCCAGGCGGGCTCCGCGCGGTTGATCAGGAAGATCGAGCCAGCGGCCCAAGCGAACATGCCGCCGAACAGGATGATCGCGGCCATGTGTCCGTTGACCAGCAAATGCGCACCTGCCCAGATCATTACGGCGACGAGCTGCGGATGGCGGATTTTGGACGCGGGCCATGCCTTGGCGCCTTTGGCGGCGGACGAGCCATAAACCCAAAGCGCGAGGATCATCGCGAGATTGTTGATACCTGTCAGAAAAGCTGGGGGCGACCAGACCGGCACGAAGGGCGCCGTGCGATAGCCGATGATAATCAAGATGAGCGAGCCCACAATGGCGAGAGCCAATATACCCTTGCCCGCATTACCCATTGCGGCGCGGCGCGCGGGCATCAGACGTTTGAAATAGTGGGCGGCGATCCACAAGATGAGGCCGGGAACGAGAAGGGACATTGGATTACTCCGAAGTGAGGGCTTTGATTGCGTCCAGCTTTGCCAGTGTTTCGCGTGCCGTGGCAACATGAAGATTTTCAACAATGCGGCCATCGACCACGGCGACACCCTGACCGGTGGCTTCGCATTCCTCGAAGGCGGCGATCTGGCGGCGGGCAAGATCGACTTCCTCGTCGGAGGGAGAGAATGCTGCGTTGGCCACGTCGAGCTGAGCGGGGTGGATTAGGGTTTTGCCGTCAAATCCCATATCGCGCCCCTGATCGCATTCGAATTTCAGGCCCTCGTCATCTTTGAACGCATTATAGACGCCATCGATGAGCGCCACGCCGTGGGCCTTTCCTGCGAGCACGCAAAGGCCGAGGGCTGTGATCATCGGCAGGCGGTCGGGGCGGGTGCGGGTTTGCAGATCCTTGGCCAGATCATTGGTGCCCATGACCATGCCCTGGAGCGCGCGATGCCCTGCGATGGCGGGCGCGTTCAGCATGCCTGCAGGTGTCTCCATCATTGCCCACAGCGGCATATCACCGACGATATCGGCCAAGGCCTCCAGATCGGCAGGGGAATTTACCTTTGGCAGCAGGATGGCATCTGCGCCCATCGTTGCCGCAGCTTTTGCATCGTCCATCCCCCATTCGGTATCCAGACCGTTGATGCGGATGATCTTCAGGCGCGCGCCATAGCCGCCCACTGCAAGCGCCTCGGCGAGCGTGGCACGGGCAGCGATTTTCTCTTCCGGGATAACGGCATCCTCCAGATCGAAGATGATCGCATCGGCCGACAGGCCGCGCGCTTTGTCGAGCGCGCGGGGTTTGGAGCCGGGAATGTAGAGAACGGACCGCAGCGGGCGCGCGATGGAGGGCATGGAAAGCTCCTTGGGTTTGTAGGGCGCAACATTATTGCGCACACAGGGGCATTTTAGCGCAAAAACTTCAACCCCATTTGCGCCGCAGTGCAGCGAAAAACGCTGCGCAACGGGCGCGGACGCGGCGTTAACTCTGTTTTGAGAGCTTGAAGCGCAGGATTGGAGTGTTGCCGGAGCGCAGATCGGGGTGCTCGGGCAAGGACATTATCAATTCGGTGGCCCCGGGATGTTTGCCGCGCCGCCGCTTCACACTGGAAGGGCACTGATATGACACGGACAATGAAGTTTATCCACCTTGCCGCGCTTACGGCAGCGGCGGCAATTTTCATCGGGGCGACGCAAGCCAGCGCCCAATCGGCGCGCAACTGCGGCCCGCGGGCGGCGGTGGTCGAGCGGTTGGCAAGCGGCTATGGCGAGACGCGGCAAAGCATCGGAATTGGATCGAACAACCAGATGATCGAGGTTTTTGCGAGCGCCGAGACCGAGAGTTGGACGATTATCGTGACGATGGCCACTGGCGTAAGCTGTCTCGTGGCATCCGGCCAATCGTTCGAGACGGTCGCGGAGGCGCTGCCGCCCAAGGGCAACGACGCCTGAGACTTGCGTTTCAGGTCAGCCCGTCCCAGATGAGTTTCGCGCCGGTTACCGTGAGCAGTATGTAGGTGAGCGTGAAAAACGCCCGCTCCGGCACAAGCCGGTGCGCGCGAACGCCAAGCCACGCGCCCAGCAGCGCGAAGGGGGCGAGTACGAGGTTTGCCGTGGCGGTTTGTTGGGTAAACATGCCCAAGAAGGCGTAAGGGACGAACTTAAAGATATTGATGGCCCAGAAGATGAGCACCGATGTGGCCTGATACCCAGTCTTTGTAAGCCCGCGCGAGAGAAGAAAGACCGCCGCAGGAGGCCCGCCCGCATGGCTCACGAAGCTCGTGAACCCCGCTACGGCTCCTGCGACCAGCCCTGCACCATCGGGCATGCGGCGCGCGCCGAAGCGGAGCCAGCCGCCCTTGACGGCGATCTGCCAGGCGACAAAGCCGATGGAGACGAGCCCGATCAGCAGGCGAAGCATATCGGGGGAGGCGACCCTGTAGAGCACCGTGCCGAGGGCCACGCCGGGCAGTCCGCCCACAATCAAAAGCAGTGCCTCGCGCAGATGCCAGCGGCCCCAATAGGCTCTGACCGACGCCAGATCGATGAGCATCAGCAGCGGCAGCATCACGCCGAGGGCAAGGCCCGGATCGACGACGAGCGCCAGTACGGAAGCGGCGGCAAAGGCTGCTCCGGAGCCAAATCCTCCTTTCGAGATACCTGCAAACATGACTGCGGGCCCTGCCACGGTGAAAAACCAAAGATCGAGATTGAGCATGTGTGCCTCTTGAATTCGCCCTCTTATTATTATCTTTGACAGGTAGCGTTGGGCGCACCAACCGCTGTTTTTGAACTGGCCTTGTGGAGGACCCGCGACATGAAGATTTTGCTGAGCTTGACCGCCTTGATGATTGCATTGACCGGAGCGGCGCATGCACAATCGGAACAGACCGAGGTGGGCATCGTGAAGATGAGCGACGCCAGCCTGCTGGTGCGCGAGATGATCGGCGAGCCGGTTTATAACTTCCGCGGACGGCCCAATACAGATGCGCCGATGGCGCTGGACGGGGCCGAGCGTTTTGAGCGGATCGCGCATATCAAGGATGTGATGATCAACGCTGATGGAACGGTCGAGGCGATCGTGATGAGCGTAGGCGGATTCTGGGGTCTTGCGGACCGCGAGGTGACCGCGGCCATGGACGGGCTGACAGTGGTGACGGATGTGCGGGGCGATCGGTATTTCGTCATCTACACGTACGAGGACGTTCTGGATGACGCGCCACGTTTCAATAAATTCGACGTTGAGTGATCCTGGCGCAGCGGTTTGGATGCCGATGCCCGACAATTATCAAAAATTATAACAAATCGGTGAGTTGCGACGGAACCTTTTTGAAGCTCCATGCGTTTGTATTTCAGAAGTTACGCTTATGTAACAACGCTTTAGGAGGTAATACGATGTATAAGTTTCTTGCAACAACCGCTATCGTCATGTCGCTGTCAGCGCCGGCATTCGCTCAGTCCGAAACCACCGCTCCGGCCGAGGGCCCTGACACATCGGGGGTTACGAATACAGATACGTCCGGCACCATGAGCACCGAAAGCGGCGCAATGGCAACCGGCACACCGGCTGGGACAATTGCGACGATGGGCATCGGGTCTGTAATGGCGAATCCGACAGACCTTTTCGCCTCTAATCTGATCGGTATGCGCGTGTACAACGTCGAGCAGGATATGGATGCAACCATGGACGTCGCGGCCGGATCCGAAACGGAGTGGGATGATATCGGCGAGATCAACGACATCATCGTGACGGCTGACGGAGACGTGTCTGCTGTTGTGCTGGGCATTGGCGGGTTCATCGGAATCGGCGAACGTGATGTGACTGTACCGATGAGTGCCATCAGCGTCGTACAAGAAGAGGGCGAAAGCGACGATTACTTCCTCGTGGTGAAGACATCCGTGGAAGAGCTGGAAGCTGCTCCCGCTTTCGAGCGCGCAGAGATGTAAGCGGCGCGCGCTCAGTACTCGCCTCCTCGGCGACGGAGCCTGCAATGTGAAGCAGAGAAAGGCCGCCCCGCCCCGGGCGGTCTTTTTTGTGCAATGGGGCGTGCTCCGCGTCAGTCGTCTTGCGCGCGGGGACCGATGGGTTTATCCCCCACGCAACGCAAACCTTATGGAGCACGTACACAATGGCTAGAGCCAAGATTGCACTGATCGGCGCGGGTAACATCGGTGGCACGCTTGCCCACCTCGCTGCTGTAAAAGAACTGGGTGATGTGGTGATGTTTGACATCGCCGAGGGTCTGCCACAGGGCAAAGCCCTTGATATCGCCGAATCCGGTCCCTCCGCAGGTTTCGATGCTGCGCTCTCGGGCACGCAGGATTATGCCGATATTGCGGGCGCTGATGTGTGCATCGTGACCGCCGGTGTGGCGCGCAAGCCGGGCATGAGCCGCGACGATCTGCTGGGCATCAACCTCAAGGTCATGAAATCCGTAGGCGAGGGCATCGCGAAGCACGCACCCGACGCATTCGTCATTTGTATCACCAATCCGCTCGATGCGATGGTCTGGGCGCTGCGCGAATTTTCCGGGCTCCCGCATGAGAAGGTCTGCGGCATGGCAGGCGTGCTCGATTCGGCGCGGTTCCGGCATTTTCTGGCGGAAGAGTTTCAGGTGTCGATGCGTGATGTGACAGCTTTCGTTCTGGGCGGGCACGGCGATACGATGGTGCCGCTCGTGCGGTATTCCACAGTGGCGGGCATCCCGCTCCCCGATCTGGTGAGCATGGGCTGGACCTCGCAGGAAAAGCTCGATGCGATCGTGCAGCGCACCCGGGACGGCGGCGCGGAAATCGTTGGCCTGCTGAAGACCGGCTCTGCGTTCTATGCGCCCGCGCAATCGGCGATCGAGATGGCCGAGGCCTATCTCAAGGACCAGAAGCGCGTCCTGCCCTGTGCCGCCTATGTGTCGGGTGCCTACGGGCTTGACGGCTTCTACGTCGGCGTGCCCACAGTGATCGGCGCGGGAGGTATCGAGAAGGTTGTGGAGATCTCCATGAACAAGGACGAGCAGGCGATGTTCGACAGTTCTGTGAGCGCGGTCAAAGGGCTTGTGGACGCGTGCAAGGCGATCGACAGTTCCCTGGGCTGAGTCCTTTTTAAGAGACAGATATAAAAGGCGCTCCGAAAACGGGGCGCCTTTTTTGCATCTTGTGATCACAGGTATAATCGTGTGATCACAAAAATTGCATACTGCGACAATTTTCCGTTCAATTCTGCCAAACGGCCCCGCGATTTCCCGCTTGCCCCCGTGACACTAGGGAAAAATTAGGTAAGTGTAGCGCCAACTATCCAAAAGGAGCCTGATATGGCCGATGTGAACCGGGGAAACCGCCCCCTGTCGCCCCACTTGTCGATTTACCGCCCGCAGCTGACCTCGATGACATCCATCCTGACGCGGATTACGGGCAATGCGATGCTGATCTCTGCGCTGCTGGTAGTGTGGTGGTTTCTGGCAGCTGCGAGCGGCTCGGAATACTTTGCGATCGTGAATGGGTTTCTGACGAGCTGGTTCGGCGATCTGATCCTGTTTTTCTCGGTACTCGGATTGTGGTATCATACCCTCGCTGGTGTACGGCATCTGATCTGGGACAATGCGGTGATGATGGACGTGCCCACGGCGGAAAAGCTGGGTTGGGCCTGTATCGGCGGCTCGGTCGTGCTGACACTGATCACCGTATTGCTGGTTTGAGGAGAGCATCATGGCATTTTTGACAGACCGCAAACGCGCGATGGGCCTCGGCTCGGCCAAATCGGGCACAGCACATCACTGGTCGATGACACTCAGCTCGGTCGCTTTGCTGATCCTGCTGCCGCTTTTCGTGTTTACGTTTGGCGCAGCCCTTGGCGGCTCTTATGAGGAAATTGTGGCCTATTACGGCCGCCCGTTCCCCGCGATCGTTGCCGGGTTGACCATCCTCGTGACGTTCAAGCACTTCAACGACGGGGTACAAACGCTGCTGGAGGACTATGTGCATGGGCTGGCGCAAAAAATTTCGATTATCGCGATGACCTGCATCAGTTACGGCGCAGCCGCGGTCGGTATTTTCGCCCTCGCACGGCTCGCACTGTGATCAGGCAGGCGATTTGTGCTGCGACAATTGGTGTGGCGGATTGACCTGTCAGGTTCCGCCAACCATGCTAGATTAAAGAAAAAGGCGGGTCGCTCCGCCGATAGGGATTACCGCAGGATTGGGCGCGCAGTGCGCCGCAGAAACAGATAGGGTCGTGATCGGTTTTCGGACGCACCCCAAGCTTTGAAGAGGGCATGATATGGCTGCTTATGATTATGAGACCCACGAATATGATGTTGTTGTCGTCGGAGCGGGCGGCGCGGGATTGCGCGCCACGCTCGGCATGGCGGAGCAGGGGCTGAAAACGGCCTGTATCTCCAAGGTTTTTCCGACACGCTCCCACACGGTCGCGGCGCAGGGTGGCATCGCCGCCTCTTTGAGCAACATGGGCCCCGACAGCTGGCAGTGGCACATGTACGACACTGTAAAGGGCTCCGACTGGCTCGGCGATACGGACGCGATGGAATATCTAGCGCGTGAGGCGCCAAAGGCGGTATATGAGCTTGAGCACTACGGCGTGCCGTTCTCGCGGACCGAAGAGGGCAAGATTTACCAGCGTCCCTTTGGTGGCCACACGACCGAATTCGGCGAGGGTCCGCCGGTGCAGCGCACTTGCGCCGCCGCCGACCGGACCGGCCACGCGATCCTGCACACGCTTTACGGCCAGTCGCTCAAGCATAACGCGGAATTCTACATCGAATATTTCGCCATTGATCTCGTGATGTCCGAGGATGGTGTTTGCCAGGGCGTCCTGTGTTGGAAGCTCGACGACGGTACGATGCATCTGTTCAGCGCCAAGATGGTGGTGCTGGCGACGGGCGGCTACGGCCGCGCGTATTTCAGTGCTACCTCTGCGCATACCTGCACCGGCGACGGCGGCGGGATGACAGCGCGTGCCGGTCTGCCTTTGCAGGACATGGAGTTCGTGCAGTTC
>JAGXHD010000099.1 GCA_024636395.1 Sulfitobacter sp. | reverse complement strand
GGAGGTTCTGTTCGGCCGCGAGACGCCCGAGCGCGGCGTCGAGCCGGGTCTGCTGGAGCAGGGCCACGGCGGTGTGGTCTATTTCGACGAAGTGGCGGACATGCCGCTGGGCACGCAATCGAAGATCCTGCGCGTGCTGGTGGACCAGCAATTCACCCGCGTCGGCGGTAACGACAAGGTGCGTGTCGATTTGCGCGTGATATCGAGCACGAACAAGGACTTGATGGCCGAGATTGAAGCTGAGAATTTCCGCGAGGAGCTGTACCATCGCCTGAATGTTGTGCCGATCGCGGTGCCGTCGCTGGCGGAGCGGCGCGAGGATATTCCGCTGCTCGCCGCGCATTTCATCGCCGAATTCAACGCGCATCAGGGCCTGCCCCTGCGCGAGATCACCGATGACGCGCAGGCCTTGATGCAGACGATGGTCTGGCCCGGCAACGTCCGCCAGCTGAAAAACATGGTCGAGCGTGTGCTGATATTGGGCGAAGGGACCGCCCCCATCGAGGCGCGCGAACTGCCTGGCGAGGAAGACCACAGCGAGCAGGAGGGCCGCGTGGTACTATCGGGTGCCATGGCGAGCCTGCCGCTGCGCGAAGCGCGAGAGGCCTTCGAGCGGGAGTATCTGCTGACCCAGATCAACCGCTTTGGCGGCAATATCTCCCGCACCGCAAATTTCGTGGGCATGGAGCGCTCGGCACTGCACCGCAAGCTCAAGAGCCTCGGCGTCGTCACCTCGGCCAAATCCGGCACCCGCGTGGCCCACATGGACGAGGAATAGCCCCGCATCGCACCTCGAGCGCTCTGGAAATTGATTTGACCGCACAGGTGTGTTCTGACACATCATGCTTCATCAGGCAGAAGCGTGGCGGGGCATGAGCTTAGAGCCAACGCAGCAGGGGATCTCCACGACATGAAAGTTATCATTTGCGGTGCAGGCCAGGTCGGCTGGCAGATTGCGCGTCATTTGTCCGGAGAGCGCAACGATGTCACGGTCGTAGACAGCAACGCCGATCTTGTGCGCCGCGCCACGGATACGCTCGACGTGCAGGGTGTCGCCGGATTTGCGAGCTACCCGGACGTGCTCGACCGGGCGGGTGCGCGCGATGCCGATATGATCATCGCCGCGACCCATTCGGACGAGGTCAACATGGTGACCTGTCAGGTTGCCCATTCCGTATTCGGCATTACCCGAAAGATCGCGCGCCTGCGTTCTCAATCCTATCTCGATGCGATCTATTCAGATCTCTACCGGCGCGATCACCTGCCGATCGACGTGGTGATCAGCCCCGAGCGTGAAGTGGCGGCCGCGGCGCTCCAGAGGCTTGCAGCGCCCGCGGCATTCGACACCGAAGTATTCATGGACGGTGCGGCCCAGCTTTTGGGCATCACGCTGGACGAGGACAGCCCTGTGCTGAACACGCCGCTGCGACAGTTGACCGATCTGTTCTCGACGCTGCGTGCTGTTGTAGTGGGCATCCGTCGCGAGGGGAGCCTGTTTGCGCCCGAGCCCAAAGATCAGCTCTTTGCCGGCGATGACGCCTATATTTTCGTGCACCGCGATGACCTTTCGCGCACGATGGAGGTGTTCGGCAAGAAATCATCCACCCAAGAGCGAGTCGTTCTGGTGGGAGGCGGCAATGTCGGGCTGTCTGTGGCGCTCACGCTGGAGAAGCGTGCCAAGCGGGTGCGCACCAAAGTCATCGAGAAGAATCGCCACTGCGCGGAGCGTGCAGCCGAAGCGCTGGAGCGGACGATCGTGCTGAATGGGGACGGGCTCGATGCGGCCCTTCTGGCGGAGGCGGGAATAGACCGTGCCGATGCAATGCTCGCCGTGACGGACGACGACAAGACCAACATGCTCGCCTGCGTACGTGCCAAGGCCGAAGGCTGTCCTTACGTGATCGCTCTCATCAACGATCCCACGCTGGTGCCCCTGATGACGCCTCTGGGCATCGATGCCTACATCAACCCGCGCGCCACCACCGTGTCCTCGATCCTGCGCCACATCCGACACGGGCGTGTGCGCGCGGTTTACTCCATCGGTGATGCGGAGGCGGAAGTGATCGAGGCGGAGGTACTATCCACCTCGCCCATGGCCGGTAAGAAGATCAATGAGATCGACTTCCCAGAAGGTGCGCTGGTGGGGGCGGTGCGCAAGGGCGACAAGATCATCCGCCCGCTGGGCGACACCCGCATCGACGAGGGCGATGTGATCGCCGTCTTTGTTCTCACAAAGGATGTGGCACAGCTTGAACAGCTGATGCAGGTGTCCATCGACTTTTTCTAGAAGGACCAACCCGTGGGTCGCCAGAATAGTTTCATCTATGATCTGTCACGGCTGCCGCTGTTTTTGCTGATGTTCGGGGCAGGCGCGGTGTCGATGCTCATCCCTGCCATCTATGGCGCCGTCGCCGACCGGCACGAGACCAGCCAGGCATTTTTCTACGCGGGCTTGCTCGGCACCGTGACCTTCATGCTGATTGGGATCGCACACGCGGGGCGCGCGCCGCGTCAGGGTGCTTTGGGCCCACTGCTCTCGCTTTTTTGTGCCTTCGTGTTTCTGCCCGTATTTTTTGCCATCCCCTTTGTCGAGGCCTTGCCGACGACGCGCTTCTACAATGCCTATTTTGAAATGCTCACGTCCTTCACCACCACCGGCGCGACCCTGTTCGACGATCCGCGACGCCTCGGCCCGGCGCTGCATCTGTGGCGGGCGCAGGTAGGCTGGATGGGCGGTTTCGTGATGTGGGTCGCGGCTGTGGCCATTCTCGCTCCGCTTAATCTGGGTGGCTTCGAGGTCACGGCACAGGCGGAGCCAGGTCGTCAGGAGGTAGAGTTGTATACGACGCGCAGAGCCAGCGCGCGGCGCCGCATCTTGCGTGCGATGCAGACGCTGGGGCCGCTCTACGCTGGGCTCACCCTCGCTTTGTGGGTGTTGCTGATCTTGTCGGGTCAGGATCCACTGAACGCGCTTTGCCACGCGATGTCGGTCATCGCAACATCGGGGATCTCGGCGGGGGGAGATCCGGCGGCGGGCGGAATGATCGCGGAAGTGATGATGGCAGCATTCATGCTCTTGGCGCTTTCGCGTCTTACGTTCTCCTCCGATACCATGACCGCCACACAAGGCGGCCTGCGGACAGATCCCGAATTCCGCATCGGCCTGGCCATCGTCTTGCTGGTGCCGTTGCTGCTGTTCGCACGGCATTTCCTCAGCGCGTTCGATTTGCAAACCACCGACACGCTGCTGGGGGGGCTCGCTGCCCTTTGGGGCTCGATCTTTACGGTTCTGTCGTTCCTGTCGACCACGGGCTTTGTCTCCGACTTCTGGGGGCAGGCACAAAACTGGTCGGGGCTGCGCACACCTGGGCTGATCCTCATGGGGCTGGCACTTGTGGGCGGCGGGGTTGCGACCACGGCGGGCGGCGTTAAGCTGCTGAGGGTTTATGCGCTCTACCGCAACGCAGTGCGTGAAATGGAGCAGTTGGTGCACCCGCATTCCGTGTCGGGCGCGGGTATCGCCGGTCGCCGCCTGCAATCGGGCGGCGCATTCATCGCGTGGATCTTTTTTATGCTATTTGCCCTGTCGTTTGCAGCGGTGACGCTGGCGCTGACACTCGTGGGCGTGACCTTCGAGCAGGCGTTGGTGCTGTCGATCGCAATGCTCTCCACAACCGGGCCGCTCACGGCGGTGGCGGGCGAGACGCCGATCGCGCTGATGTCGCTCAGCGACCCTGCGAAGGCTATTCTGGCAGCGGCGATGGTTCTGGGGCGGCTCGAAACCCTTGCTATCATCGCCCTGCTGACCCCCGATCTGTGGCGCAGCTGACACGTCTGCAGGTACCCCTTTGCTATTGCTTGATTTTGGGGGTGGAAACTTTCAGGGAGGCGCTTCATAGTCATAGCGATGCGGGCCGATTGCGGCAAACGACAAGAAAAAATGAAAGATCAAACTATGGCGTCTGATAGACAGAACCTCCAGGATGCGTTCCTGAACCACGTGCGCAAGACCAAAGTACCGGTTACGATCTTCCTGATAAATGGTGTAAAACTTCAGGGAGTTATCACCTGGTTTGACAATTTCTGCGTTCTTTTGCGCCGCGACGGCCAATCGCAGCTTGTGTACAAGCACGCGATTTCGACCATCATGCCAAGCCAACCGATCAGCCTGTACGAGGGCGAAGACGCTTCTTGAGCAAGCCTGAATTCCAGATCGACGAAACTGACGGCCCCGCGCGTACGCGCGCTTGGGTGCTGCATCCTGACATCAAAAATGACAATGACCGGCGAGAACCTGTTCCAGCGCTCGCCGAGGCTGTGGCGCTAGCGGAAGCCTTGCCGAATCTCGACGTTATCGGAAAGGCCATTGTCCCGCTGCGCACGCTCAATGCCGGGCATTTGTTCGGCAAAGGCAAGATCGAGGAAATCCGGCTCATCCTGAAAGAGCAGGAGATCGAGCTGGTACTGGTCGATGCCCATGTGACGCCGGTGCAGCAGCGCAACCTCGAGAAAGCCTGGTCGGTCAAACTACTCGACAGGACCGGTCTGATCCTCGAGATCTTCAGCGACCGCGCCGCCACCCGCGAGGGTGTTTTACAGGTCGAGATGGCCGCGCTCAATTACCAGCGCACGCGGTTGGTGCGCGCTTGGACCCATCTCGAGCGTCAGCGTGGCGGCCTTGGATTTGTCGGCGGTCCCGGCGAGACGCAGATCGAATCTGACCGCCGTGCCATTGATGAGCAACTGGTGCGCCTGCGCCGCCAGCTTGAGAAGGTCGTCAAGACCCGCGCGCTGCACCGCTCCGCCCGCGCCAAGATTCCGTACCCGATCGTTGCCTTGGTGGGCTATACCAACGCCGGTAAATCGACGCTGTTTAATCGCCTGACCGGAGCGGATGTGCTCGTAAAGGACATGCTTTTCGCCACGCTCGATCCCACAATGCGCAGCCTTGAACTGCTCGATGGCCCCGAAATCATTATGAGCGATACGGTGGGTTTCATTTCCGATCTGCCGACAGAGCTGGTCGCGGCGTTCCGCGCGACGCTGGAGGAAGTGCTTGCCGCCGATATCATCCTGCACGTGCGCGACATCAGCCATGCGGAGACCGAAGAGCAGGCGCGCAATGTCCGTGATATCCTAACCTCGCTTGGCGTGCCCTCGGACACGCGCACCTTCGAGGTGTGGAACAAGCTTGATCTGCTGCCCGATGACCGTGCGG
>JAGXHD010000098.1 GCA_024636395.1 Sulfitobacter sp. | reverse complement strand
TGCTTGATGCGGTTTCAGGCATCAGTCAGTTCACAAATAATGTGATCTCCACACAAGCAGGCTAAAATTTCAAAAGGCCCTGAGCGTGCGGAAGGACTTCGGGGTATCATTCGAGATGGATCTGCATGCATCAGGCGACACATCGGATGGTGGGCCGGTCTTCTTGGCGCACTCCTGCTTGCCGGGATCATTCCGGTTGTCCGGATCCGGAAAAAACGGCGCAAACTCGAATTGCAGCGTGATGCGCAACTGGGACAACATAGAAAATCCGGCGCAAATGCCGACTGATCCGCACCGGCTGACGTGAAGATCGCCCCCTAAACCGGCTCGATATCCCCCTGCGCTCGGTTGGCGTGAAAATCGGCCTGCCACTGCGTGAAGGTCCCCGCCGCGATCGCCGCGCGCATCCCCGCCATCAGATCCTGGTAGTACCGCAGGTTATGCCAGGTGAGCAGCATGGAGCTGATCATCTCCTGCGAGCGGAACACGTGATGCAGATAGGCGCGGGAGTAGTTCTGGCAGGCAGGGCAACTGCAATCCTCATCCAGCGGGCGCGGGTCGTCGGCGTGGCGCGCGTTTTTGATGTTGAGCACGCCGTGGCGTGTAAAGATCTGACCCGTGCGCCCCGAGCGTGAAGGTAACACGCAATCCATCATGTCGATGCCGCGCGCGACCGCACCGACGATGTCGTCGGGCTTACCGACGCCCATAAGATAACGGGGCTTTTCCACAGGCAGCTGATCCGTCGCGTAATCGAGACAGCCGAACATCGCCTCCTGCCCCTCGCCCACGGCTAATCCTCCAACGGCATAGCCGTCAAATCCGATCTCGCGTAGCGCCTGCGCCGAGTGGGCGCGCAGATCCTCCTCCAGCCCGCCCTGCTGGATCCCGAAGAGCGCGTGGCCCGGTCGGTCACCGAAGGCCTCCTTGGAGCGCGCGGCCCACCGCATCGACAGCTCCATCGATTCCGCGATGCGGCTGCGCTCCGCCGGCAGTGCAGGACATTCATCGAAACACATCACGATATCGGACCCCAGCAGCCGCTGGATCTCCATTGAGCGCTCCGGGGTGATCTCGTGCTTAGAGCCGTCGATATGCCTTTTGAACGTCACGCCGCGCTCCGTCAGCTTGCGCAGATTGGCCAGCGACATCACCTGAAATCCGCCCGAGTCAGTAAGGATCGGGCCCGACCAGTTCATGAATTTATGCAGCCCGCCCAGACGGTCGATCCGCTCCGCTGTGGGGCGCAGCATCAGGTGGTAAGTATTGCCAAGCAGGATGTCAGCCCCGGTTTCGCGCACACTTTCGGGCATCATCGCCTTTACGGTCGCCGCCGTGCCCACGGGCATGAAGGCAGGCGTGCGGATCTCGCCGCGCGGAGTCTTGATCTTGCCGGTGCGTGCGCGCCCGTCGGTCGCATCGATCTGGTAGGAAAATCCGGTCATGCTGGGGCCTTCGCGCTGTTGCAGCGCTGGCCTACCCCAGTGATCGTCATCTTGCAATCAGGGCCTGCGCGCGCCAAATAGAATGGAACCATAGCTCAAAGGAATACCGCGTTGAACATTGAACAAATCGCACTGGGCCTGTTTCAAAACAATCTGGGCTGGCTGTTGCTGGCGCTGGTACTGGTGGTCGTGGTGTTCAAGGGGGTCAAGATCGTACCCCAATCAGAGCAGCACGTCGTGGAGCGGTTCGGCCGCCTGCGGTCGGTCCTCGGGCCCGGCATCAATCTGATCGTGCCCTTTTTTGACAAGATCGCCCACGAGATCTCCATTTTGGAGCGCCAGTTGCCCACTGCCAGTCAGGACGCGATCACCCGCGACAACGTGCTGGTGCAGGTCGATACCTCCGTGTTCTACCGCATCATCGAGCCGGAAAAGACGGTCTACCGCATCCGCGATGTGGATTCGGCGATCGCAACCACCGTCGCAGGTATTGTGCGCGCCGAAATCGGAATGATGGATCTGGACGAGGTGCAGGCCAACCGCTCCGCTCTGATTGCGACGATCAAGCACAATGTGGTGGAATCGGTCGAGAATTGGGGGATCGAAGTCACCCGCGCCGAAATCCTCGACGTAAACCTCGATGCCGCCACGCGTGCCGCCATGATGCAGCAGCTCAACGCCGAGCGCGCCCGCCGCGCGCAGGTGACCGAAGCCGAGGGCAAGAAACGCGCTGTCGAACTGGCGGCAGACGCCGAGCTCTACGCCTCAGAGCAGACCGCCAAGGCGCGCCGCGTGCTGGCCGACGCCGAGGCCTACGCCACACAGGTCGTGGCCTCCGCGATCAACGAAAACGGCCTTGAGGCCGCGCAGTACCAGATCGCGCTCAAACAGGTCGAAGCGTTCGGCGTCATGAGCAACGGCGCGGGGAGCAACACCATCGTCGTGCCGTCCGAGGCGCTGGCGGCGTTCGGCGATGCGTTCAAGCTGCTGCGGGGCCGTAGCTGATGGAGAATCTCCTGCTCATCTGGTGGGTCTGGCTCTGTGCAGCCCTTGGACTGGCATTGATCGAGCTCATCGCACCAGCGTCGATCTTTCTGGGGTTCGCGCTTGGCGCGCTGGTGATGAGCGGTGTGGTGGCCTTCACCGCGATCACCAACACCTCCGCGCTGCTGGCCCTTTTTGCGGGCCTCTCGCTCATCGCGTGGATCGTTCTGAAACTTGCGTTCCGCAACCAGTCGAGCGGCGCGCGGATTGTCGAGCGGGACATAAACGAAGGCTGACGCACCTTAAAGCGCGCGCGCGCTTTACGTGCGCCAGCCCTTTACGCCGGGCCGTCTAATCCATATATAAATAGTCAAGTTTAAGGAAGAGGCGCAGATGAACAATTCTACCCCCCCTCTCGAAGGTACGCCGCTGATCGCGCCGTCCAGCACCGATCACCCGCTCTACGAGCAGGTCGTGGAGGCCTGTCGCTCTGTCTATGACCCTGAGATTCCGGTCAATATTTACGAGCTGGGTCTGATTTACACCATTGATATCGATGCCGAGAACGCAGTGGATATCAAGATGTCGCTGACAGCGCCCGGCTGTCCGGTGGCGGGCGAAATGCCCGGCTGGGTGGCTGATGCGATCGAGCCTCTGGCAGGGGTCAAGCAGGTCAACGTCGAGCTTGTCTGGGAGCCGCCGTGGGGCATGGACATGATGTCTGACGAGGCGCGCCTCGAGCTGGGTTTTATGTAGGCTGCTTTGAGCGACGGGACCGCGATTGTAATGCAATCGACACATAACCGTCGCTTTTGTGTAATGACGTTTCGGTATCCGAGGGCAGCTAATCCCTGAGTTTACCGGAGCATGAAATGCGTATCTCCCTCTCCCTCGTTGCCTTGGCGATGATTCCCGTGTCGGCCTTTGCCGAAGGCCATGCAGCGCCGTTGGGCCTGTCCTATGGTCCCCGCCCTGCTGCCCTTGTGGACAAGCTGCCAGATGGTGCGCTTAAAGAGAAACTGATGTCTTGCGCGGCGCAAACGCCCGCAACGACTGAGTTCTCGATCGGCCACCGCGGGGCGCCGATGATGTTCCCCGAGCATACCGTGCAGAGCAATGTTGCCGCAGCGCGGATGGGCGCGGGCATCCTCGAATGTGATGTGACTTTCACCAAAGACCACGAACTGGTTTGCCGTCACGCACAGAACGACCTGCACACGACGACGAATATCCTTGTCTCCGATCTGGCGTCGACCTGCACTACGCCCTTCACAGCCGCTGACGGTGACACACCTGCCGCAGCGGAGTGTCGCACCTCCGAGCTGACGCTCGCTGAATTCAACACTCTCACGCCCAAGATGGACAGCGCCGACAAAACCGCCTCAACCGCCGAGGCCTATCAGGGTGGTGTTGCTGGCTGGCGCACAGATCTCTACACGGACAAAGCGACGCTGATGACCCATGCGGACTCTATCGCACTATTCAAATCGCTTGGCACCAAGTTCACGCCAGAGCTGAAGTCACCCAGTGTCGACATGCCCCACGAGGGTTTCTCACAAGCCGATTATGCCCAAAAGCTTGTCGATGAATATGTCGCCGCAGGCATCCCCGCGTCTGATGTCTTCGCCCAGTCGTTCAACGTTGAGGACGTTTACTATTGGATCGAAAACACGCCCGATTTTGGCGCGCAAGCTGTCTATCTGGTGGAGTGGACCGAGGGTTTCGACGAGCAGACAGCTGAGACATGGCTGCAGGACTTTGACGCGCTCAAGGCCCGTGGCGTCAACTATATCAGCGCTTCCCTCAACATGCTGCTGACCGTCGAGGACGGTAAGATGGCCGCCTCAGCCTATGCAAAGGCAGCTAAGGAAGTCGGCATTACCCTCATCGCCTGGACATTGGAGCGCTCCGGCCCGCTGGCAAACGGCGGCGGCTGGTATTTCCAGTCCGTAGGTGACGTCATCACCGACGACAGCGATTATCTGGTGGCGCTGGATGTGCTGGCGCAGGATGTGGGCGTGGTCGGCGTGTTCTCCGACTGGCCCGCGACGGTCACCTACTACGCCAACTGCATGGGCCTCTAGTAACGAAGGCGCGCGCAAAGGAAGGGGGGGCTTGAGATTGCCCCGCCTTCCGCTTATCTATGGATCAAAGGAGCACACATATGTTCGGTATTCCAGGCAAGCAAGCGGTCACCATGACCGACAAGGCAAGCGCACAAATCATCAAGCTGATGACCTCCAAGGGCCACGCAGGCCTACGCATCGGGGTGAAAAAGGGTGGCTGTGCAGGCATGGAATATACCATGGAATATGTGGACGTGGCTGACCCCAACGACGAAGTGGTTGAACAGGACGGCGCCCGCGTGATGATCGCGCCCATGGCGCAGATGTTTCTGTTCGGCACCCAAATCGACTATGAAACGTCACTGCTGGAAAGTGCGTTCAAATTCAACAACCCGAACGTGTCCGAGGCCTGCGGTTGTGGCGAATCTATCAAATTCGACGAGACACTTTTCGCTAAATAAGCCTTCTCCGACGAGCGTATCTCGCTGAACCCAAGCGAAGCCAAAGCCTTCATCGTCCGTTAGCTTTTCTCCGAGTTTGCGGCATTAACCATTTGACCTATGAGTGGGCATGCGATTTTTTGGGAAGTGTGACGCGGATTTTCACAGTTCAAGTCTCCATGAGCCGCATCATGCGTAAGAAAGGTGCGGCCGGCACGATGTCGTATATTAAGCTGCAGAAAAGCCGTCTCGATCGCTGATCTGGCCCGACGTTCACAGGCGTCGTTGAACCCCTGCAGAGCAGGTGCTAGAACCCTGTGAGCAATCAAGGGGATCGCGCATGAGACGCAAACTGGCCGCAGGCAACTGGAAGATGAACGGCACCGCCGCCAGCCTTCGCGAACTCAACGCGCTCAAATCACTGCTGCCGGCCGATGCGCCCGATGTTGTGATCTGCCCTCCGGCCCCCCTGCTGTTTCGCGCCTGCGAAGCCGCACGCGAAACCGGCATTTCGATTGGGGCTCAAGATTGCCACATGCAGGAGAGCGGCGCATTCACCGGTGATATCTCTGCCGCGATGATCGCGGATACCGGTGCCACCTATGTGATCGTAGGACATTCGGAGCGCCGCGAAGCGCATGAGGAACGCGACAGAGACGTGCGCAAGAAGGCACAGACCGCCTGGAACGCGGGCCTTACGGCCATCATCTGCATCGGCGAGACGCTGGAGGACCATGAGGCCAACAACACGCTGGATATCATCGCGGGCCAGCTCGCAGGCTCCCTGCCCGGCGATATGACGGCGACCAACACCGTCATTGCCTATGAGCCGATCTGGGCGATCGGTACGGGCAAAGTACCCACGCTGGAACAGATCGTCGAAGTGCATGATTTCATCCGCAGCAAATTGGCCGTACGCTACGGCACGGACGTAGCGGACATGATCCCGTTGCTCTACGGCGGTTCGGTCAAACCCGACAATGCCGCCACCATCTTCAGGGCGGAAAACGTGGACGGGGCGCTGGTCGGTGGCGCCTCCCTCAAGGCGGCGGATTTTGCACCCATCATTCGCGCCCTTGCCCAGAGCTGACCGCCGCCCCGACAGCACCGCCGCAGACTTCATTTTTCCCAATAAACTCATTCGAAACACGCAAAAGGCGCGGGACCATGATTGTCCCGCGCCCTTTGTCCGTCTAAATGCCGTTGATTGCGCTACTGCACAAGGATCTCCGGTCCCATCATCAGTGTCGGCAACCACGTCGAGATGATCGGGATGTAGGTGACCATGATGAGGAACACGAACAGCACCGCGAGGAACGGCAGTGCTGCGCGCACGACGTTCATCATCGGCATGTTGGCCACGCCGGAGGTCACGAACAGATTGAGCCCCACGGGCGGCGTGATCATCCCAATTTCCATGTTCACCACCATGATGATGCCCAGATGGATCGGGTCGATCCCCAGCTCCATCGCAATAGGGAACACCAGCGGTGCGACGATGACCAGCAGCCCCGAAGGCTCCATGAACTGGCCCCCGATCAGGAGAATTACGTTTACGATGATCAAAAACATGATCGGACCGAAGCCCGCGTTCAGCATCGCCGCCGAGATCTGCTGCGGTATCTGCTCGTCGGTCAGCACGTGCTTGAGGATCAGCGCGTTGGCGATGATAAACATCAGCGTGACCGTGAGCTTGCCCGCCTCGAAAAGTGTGTCGCGTGTATCTCTGTGAAAGAACACAGTCAGCAGTGCTATGGGCTTTTGCCACAGCACCAGATTACGCCCCTCGCCTTTGACATGCAGCGGACCCATATCGCGGTAGACCATCGTGGAGATGAAAAACGCATAGACCGCCGCCACAGCGGCAGCCTCCGTGGGGGTAAAGATCCCGCCGTAGATACCGCCCAGAATGATCACGATCAGGAACAGGCCCCAGCCTGCCTCGATGCCCGAGCGGCGTATCTCACCCCAGCCCAGCCATTCGCCTTTTGGCAGGTTACGCACCCGCGCCATGACGTAGATCGTCACCATCAGCATCAAACCGGCCAGCAGTCCCGGGATAACCCCCGCAAGGAACATCCGTCCCACCGATACATCCGTGGCGGAGGCATAGACCACCATCACGATGCTGGGTGGGATCAAGATGCCGAGCGTGCCCGCAACGGCGATCACACCTGCGGCAAAATCCTTGGTATAGCCGACCTCGCGCATCCCCACGATCACGATGGAGCCGATGGCGACCACCGTGGCCGGAGAGGAGCCGGAAAGTGCTGCGAACATCATACACGCCAGAACCCCGGCAATCGCGAGGCCCCCCTGCAAATGACCCACGCAGGCGATTGCAAAGCGGATGATCCGCTTGGCCACACCGCCGGTGGACATGAAGCTGGACGCCAGCACGAAGAACGGGATCGCCAGCAGCGTGTAGTGACCGGCCATGGAGAGGTAGAGCGACTGGGCCACAGCAGCCAGCGACGTGTCCGAGAAGGCCAGCTGGAAGATCATCGAGCTGAAGCCAAGGGCGATGGCGATCGGCACGCCCACAAACAGCAGGCCGATGATCATCGAAAAAAGGAGTACGACTTCCATGGATCAATCCCCGCGGTTCATTGCTGCGACCTGTTCGATATCGTCTTCGGCCTCATGGCTGACGATCAGGCTGGCGGCCTCATCCTTCCAAATCCGCAAAACCGCCTGACAGATGCGGAACAGGATCAGAACGGCCGAAATAGGCAGGATCAGATAAGGGATCGCGCGCGGCATCTTGGAGTACCGCTCGCCGTAGTTCATCCAATCTTCGATCGGGCGCATCCATTCCAGCATCGGAATCTGATCGGTCTCGAAGAACGAGCGTCCGCGCGCGGCGGTATCGAACCCGGTGGGAAGCCAATGCCCGGTGGTGGGCGGCAGATCGGCGAAGGGCGCCCATTGATCCCAGGCCCCCTTGAGATACAGCAAGGCGTAGGCGATGCAGACTGCCCCTGCAATTAGCGCGACCGTCTTGGACGCTTTCGGCGACAGCAATCTGGTGATCGCATCGACGCCGAGATTGGCGGTGATTTTGAACGCATACGAAACGCCGAACAGAACCAGCCAGGTGAACAGGACCAGGACCACTTCGAGGCTCCAGATCAGGGAGCTGTTAAAAACGTACCGCAGGATGACGTTGACGAAGGTCAGAAGCGTCATCAGCCCCAACAGCAAGGCAATGGCTGTCCGCTCCAGTTCGTCCACGAAAACGCCGACAGGCCCTTTGGGCTCGTATTTCCCGCTCATGCGGTTCCCCTCCCTTAAAAGTATGGACGGACCGGGTGTACCGGTCCGTCCGTCATTCGCGCCGCCCTATCAGTTGGCTGCGTTGATCTCTTGTGCAGCGGCGATGTTCTCGGCGCCCACTTCTTCCTCGAACTGGGTCCAGACCGGCTTCATCACGTCGACCCATGCCTGACGCTGCTCAGCGGTCAGTTCGCGGATCACACCACCGGTGTCAAGGATCGCCTGCTTGGCTTCAAGGTCGACCTTGCCGACCTCTGCGTTGCGCGCCGTGGTCACTTCGCTGAGGATCGTCAGGAACTGCTCGCGCACCTCCGCGTCAAGGCTATCGAGCCAATCGACCGATGCCACCACGAGATAGTCGATGATACCGTGGTTGGTCTCCGTGATGCCGTCCTGCACTTCGAAGAACTTCTGGCCATAAATGTTGGACCAGGTGTTCTCCTGGCCATCAACAACACCCGTCTGCAGGGCGCCATAGACTTCGGCAAAGGCCATCGGCTGCGGCGACGCGCCCAATGCGTTCATCTGTGCGACCAGCACGTCCGACGGCTGGACCCGGAACTTCAGGCCATTGGCGTCTGCGGGATCCAGCAGCGGCTTGTTGGCGGAGAACTGCTTCATGCCGTTGTGCCAGAAACCCAGACCCTGCAGGCCGCGGCGCTGCATGGAATTGAGCATCGCCTGACCGGTATCGGACGCCTGGAATGCATCGACGGCGTCGATGTTCTTGAACATGAACGGAAGGTCGAACAAGCGGTAAGCTTTGGTGATGCTTTCGAACAGCGACAGCGATGGCGCGGCAAGTTGCACATCCCCGCGCAGCATCGCCTCGATCACCTGCTCGTCGGTATAGAGCGTGGAGTTCGGGAACACTTCCATGCAGGCCGTGCCGTCCATCTCGTCGTTGACACGCTGTTGCAGCAGGGATGCGGCGATGCCCTTGGGATGCTTGTCGGTGTTGGTCACATGGCTGAACTTAATGACGGTTTCACCGTCGTCGCAGGCCGCCGCAACGGCACCGGCAGAAAGTGTGATGGCCAGAACGGCCGCGGTTACGAATTTCATGGTGTCTCCTCCCAGAGATTTTTGTTTCAGGCAGCTTTGCGCCGCGCTGGCGGTACTATTTAGGAGGGACAGACCCACTGCAAGCGGTCCGGCACATAGAAACCGCAAATCGAGACATATTTCCGTTACTTTAGCGGATTATCCGGTTTGGAACAGGAATGGTGGAGCGCATATGCACTGATCTAGGCTTCTTCATGAAGCGGCTCGTGAGGAATATCGCGCGCGCGCTTGCGCGACTCAGTCGCAAAAAACCCCAGAGGCGGACAGCGGCGCGTGCATTTGGAGAGTTTTATCTCGTCGAGAAACGCCGGTGCGCTGGCCTTAGGCGCCGCCTGCCTCAGATCACTACGCAGATTGCCCTGCCTGGTATCCGCGTGACCCAGACAGTGTTGAAGTTGCTCTGCATGACGATCGCTCGCCGTCGCCGGCGCAGGGCTTGCCCACACCCAGAGCTGCACTATCGCCTGATGCGCACCGGTTTTTCGCACGAAGGCTTGCGTTGAACAGCACAACCGCGTTTTGCTATCGTGATGAACCCACTTTCCCAATCCCCGCACGATCCGGCATTCGTGCAAAATCCATATGCTTTCTACGATCTTGCCCGTGCAGCGGGGCCGATCGTCTTCTGGGAGGAATACGCCATGCCGGCCGTCTTCGATGCCCGCAGTGTGCAAGCCCTGCTGCGCGACCGCCGTCTGGGTCGCAATGTACCGCAGTGCCAGCGAATGCCTGTGCCGGATCATCTTGCTCCGTTTCATGCTGTCGAGCAGCACTCCTTGCTGGAGCTGGAGCCCCCCGATCACACACGGCTGCGCGGGCTGGTCTTGCGCGCGTTCACCTCGCGGCGCATCCGGGCTCTCCGCCCGGACATCGAGCACATCACGGCGGACCTGCTCGCGCGCCTGCCCTCGGGAGTGCCCTTCGATCTCATCCCCGCGTTCTGCACACAGTTGCCCGTGCGCATCATCGCGCGGCTGCTCGGCGTCCCGGAAGAGATGGCGCCGGATCTACTACGCTGGTCTGGCGCGATGGTCGCGATGTATCAGGCGGGCCGAACACGGCAAATTGAAGAGGATGCCGCCCGCGCGGCCACTGAATTCGCTACCTTCTTGCGCGGTTATGTAGAGGAGCGCCGCAGCACCCCTGCGGATGATCTCATCTCGGAGCTGATCGCCGCTGAGCAAAGCGGCGCGCGTCTGACGACGGCGGAACTGATCAGCACCTGCGTGCTGCTGCTTAACGCCGGCCATGAGGCTACTGTGCACAGCCTCGGCAACGCGGTAAAATGCCTGCTGGAGCATGAAACACCCGCCAGCGCACTCGCGCCAGATGCCATCGGTGCGACCTGCGAGGAGTTGTTGCGCTATACCCCGCCACTGCATCTGTTTGACCGCTATGTCTACGACGATGTGGAGATCGCGGGCGTCACACTCCTGCGCGGCAGCCGGGTGGCGCTGTTGCTGGCTGCTGCAGGACGCGACCCCGGCGTTTTTGAGCATGCAGACCAGTTTATCCCCGGGCGCAGGCCGCATCCACACGCGGCATTCGGCGGGGGATTACACTTCTGCGTCGGCGCGCCGCTGGCCCGGATGGAGATGCAGATCGCCCTGCCCGCGCTTTTTGCACGTCTGCCCAAACTCGCGCTCACGGCTAAGCCGATCTTTGCCGACAGCTACCACTTTCACAAGCTCGACCACCTCATCGTGACCGTCTAGCTAGAGCGGCAGCATCGTTGTCGATTTGATCTGCTCCATCGACAGCAGCGCCGTCACGTTATGCACCCGCACTTCCGAGATCAGCGCCTGATAGAAGCGATCGTACGCGCGGGCGTTCTCGACACGCACTTTCAAAATATAATCGATGTCACCCGCCAGACGGTGTGCCTCCTGCACCTCCGCGCGGTCTTTCAGAGCCTTGAGAAACCGCGCCTGCCAGTCCGCCTCATGCTCGGACGTGCGGATCAGCACGAAGAAGCACGCCTCGAACCCGAGCGCGTCGGCATCGAGCACCACGGTCTGCTGGCCGATGACGCCCGCCTCGCGCAGCTTGCGAATCCGGTTCCACACAGGGGTCTTGGAGGAACCCACTTCACGGGCGATTTCGTCCAAAGAGCGGCTCGCATCCTCTTGCAGTGCTGCCAAAATCTTCCTGTCCGTCTCGTCTATTCGAACACCCATTCCGCTTCTTCCCGATTTCCAAACCACCTGTTCTATGCTGACCTAATATCAGAACGTGTGTTCTTATCAATGCCGACATGTGGCGCATTAGCAGAATGATGTCCTATATTGAGCCCAACATAACAGAGGACACAGCACCGATGGACCACTTCCCGATCTTCATCGCGACCCGGACAGCCCGCATTATCGTTTCGGGCGGAGGCGATGCCGCTTTGGCGAAATTGCGGCTGCTGATGAAATCCTCTGCCCGGATCACGGTGTTTGCGGCGGATGCAGCGCCCGAGATCGCACAGTGGCACGCGGCACGCAAACTGACGCTGGTGCCGCGCGCGATGGATTACGGCGATGCGGTCTGTGCCAAGCTCTTTTACGGCGCCAACGAGGATGCAGTAGAAGATGCGCGCACGGCCCACCTTGCCATGACCTGCGGCGCGCTGGTCAACATCGTGGATAATTTGCACGACAGCCAGTTTATCACGCCTGCCATCGTGGACCGTGACCCGGTGACCATCGCCATCGGCACAGAAGGCGCCGCGCCCGTGCTGGCCCGCGCAATCAAGGCTGATCTGGAAGAGCGCTTGCCGCAAAATCTCGGCACGCTGGCGCGGATCGGCAAGACGTTTCGCGATGCGGCCTTCGCCCTGCCCTTCGGCCGCGCCCGGCGCGATTTCTGGCGCGACTATTACTTTAACACAGGCCCCAAGGCAGTGGCGGAGGGGCAAGACAGCGTACTGCCGGCGTTGCAAAAGCTGCTCGACAGCCATCTGAGCAAGACCGCGCGCGCGGGCCATGTGGCCTTTGTCGGCGGTGGTCCCGGTGATCCGGAGCTGCTGACGCTCAAGGCGCGCCGCGCGCTCGATGAGGCCGATGTCGTGATCTACGACCGCCTGATCACCCCGGAAATACTGGAGTTGGCCCGTCGCGAAGCGGTGATGATCGACGTGGGAAAAGAGGGCTTCGGCCCCTCGACCACACAGGAACGGATCAATGACCTGCTGGTCGAGCATGCGCAGGGCGGCGCACAGGTCGTGCGGCTTAAATCCGGCGATGCGACCGTTTTTGGCCGTCTGGACGAAGAGATTGACGCCATCGATGCGCATGGCATCGGCTGGCATATCGTGCCGGGGATCACCTCAGCCTCTGCCGCTGTCGCCGCCCTCGGGCAGAGCATGACAAAACGCGGGCGCAATGCGTCCGTGCGGTTTTTGACCGGGCATGACACCCGCGGCTTTGCCGATCACGACTGGCGCACGCTGGCCCGCACGGGCGAGGTTGCGGCAATCTACATGGGCAAACGCTCCGCGCGTTTCATTCAGGGGCGCCTGCTGATGCACGGCGCCGATCGCCACACACCTGTCACGCTCATCGAGAACGCGAGCCGCCCCAACCAGCGGGTGGTGGAGACGACGCTGGCAGCACTGCCCGACACACTCGATGCCGCGCAGATGTCCGGCCCCGCGCTCACATTCCTTGGCCTCGCGCCGCGCGCCGCACTGGCGCTGGCCCCCACCCTTTCCGCGCAGGAGTTTGCATAATGCCCAAAGCGTTCAAACCATCCGTGATCACCGCCAACGCCCTGCTTGAGGGCGACGTTGTCTATCTGGGTACACGCGATTGGGTCCGCGATCTGGACGATGCCGAAATCCTTACCGATGAGGCCGTGGCCGACATCCGCATGCTGGAAGCCTCCGCGCAAAGTGATCTCGTAGTGGGTGTCTACCTCGCAGAGGTCGATATCAGCGGCGGCACGCCAAAACCCAGCCATTTTCGCGAGGCCTTCCGTGCCACCGGTCCCTCCAACTACCCGCACGGCAAGCAGGAGATTCTGTAATGTACGCCTATACCGATTTCGACGCCGCGTTTCTGGCGGAGCGCAACGCGCAGTTCCGCGCGCAGGTGGAACGCCGTATCGACGGCTCGCTGACCGAGGACGAGTTCAAGCCGCTGCGCCTGATGAACGGGCTCTATCTGCAACTGCACGCCTATATGCTGCGGGTCGCGATCCCCTACGGCACGCTAAACGGCGCTCAGATGCACAAGCTCGCCGATATCGCGGACAAGTGGGACAAGGG